>JBGSXT010000329.1:0-1869 GCA_041751295.1 Mariniblastus sp. | reverse complement strand
TCATCGTGTCGACGGGCGCAGCCAAAGTCCGCAATATGCGGCTCCCCTTTTTTGTCAATCAAAACGTTGTCCGGCTTCATATCGCGATGAATGATCCCTTCCCGATGCGCGTAATCCAGGCCATTGGCAATTTTCCGGACGATGGTAATGGTTTCCGACAACGGCAATGGCGCTTTTCGCTTGAGGTACGAGCGGAGTGTTTCGCCATCGACCAATTCGTAGACAATCATGGAAAGATCGTCGATCTGACCATATTCGAACACAGGGATAATGTTCGGATGGCGCAAATGAGCGGCAGAACGGGCCTCACGCAGGAATCGGTCGACGGCGCCCCGTCCCTTCAGGTCTTTGGAGACTTTTACGGCGACCCGGCGATCCAATTGCGGATCATGGGCCTCGTAGACACGACCGAAAGCACCTTGGCCCAACAGATGCCTGACAAGGTATCGACCCATGGAATTCGCCCGGTCGAAAGGATCATCAGCGGTGTCCGGCTTCGATCCATCTGCTCCGGTAGCATCTTTCCCCCCAGGTGCAGTTCCTGGTTGCCGCGCAATCGATCTCTCCGTTTGCAGGATCGACATCAATGGTTCAGGGGTCAAACCCCTCGCCGTACTGGCACGAGACTGTTGCTGCCGCGCCGGGCGAGTGTTCGTGGCTTCAACATCAATCGTTTTCGCAATGTCGTCAACGGATTCTTGGTTCTGGAGTGTGCTTTGTGCTGCCCGCCGTGTTTTTGTATCGGCTGGCTGGCTGCGATTAAAAGAGGGATCGAGATTCGCTGTTTGTTCATCAGGAACAGCGGTTTCATCTTCGCCGATCGGATGTTGGCCATCGGGTTCAACCGTCATTTCGTCGATCCTGGCTAAAAAGAAACGAGTATTTCATGGCCGCAAACGGAGCCGGTTTGAGTCTCTCGCAACACGGTTGGATTATAGGCTTTCTTTGTTGTCAGGCGAGCGGCAGTTTATAGCTTAACCATTCAGATTCAAGGTTGGATCGGGGACATGACTGGCGGATTCGCCCCGTCGCCAATACTGATCGCCACAATAGCTGCCGTGACAGCCGTCAGTCGGAGAAACCTATCGAGCCGACCGTTGGCAGCCGCAGAATTTCCAGAACCTGCCGGTGAAGGGGTTGTTGTACCTGACGTAGCGGACGCTGCCGGCAGAACTGGATTGCCATTTGCGAACCCGTCCGCTGGCGGTCGATTTTGATCCAGGTCATTTAATTCCTTGATCTTTTCGCGACAATATTTCAGGTCTTCGGGGTCGGTAATGGTCGCAATCGTGAAGGGTAACCTTGCCGGACGGGGAGGCAAAGAAACGTAATATTCATTGGTTGCGCTTTTCTCTCCACCAAGCTTCGACTGTGCCTGTTCCGCAGAAATCAATTTAATTGACAGCGCCGCGAAACCGTCTTTTCCGGCGGCGACCACCGCGTAAATGCCTGGAGGCACATTTTTGAATATGAATTCACCATTTTTATCGACGTCGTCCTGATCAATCTGTTTATCGCTCTGTAGCAGAAAGATATTCATGTCCGACGCATCATCGCCACTTGGCGGAACGCGACCTCTAAAATGCCCGTCCTCGTCGAGCGTGAATTCAAACCCGCTGGCGTCTTTCACTGCTCCTAGCTGAGGTTTGAGAACGTCTGTGTTCTTTATGTTCTCTACTAACGCGAGTTCGGCGTCAGTAGGCAAATAGCGCGAAACGATATTTTCCAGTTTAGTGAATTTGGGTGGAATCGCGGCTGCATCAATCTGCAATTGGTCCTGTTTCTCAGTACGGATTGGTCTTGGCTCGAACAGGGAAACATATTGTATTGGATTATGTTGTTGCGGGACTTTACTTGCGACCAAACCTT
>JBGSXT010000328.1:0-4091 GCA_041751295.1 Mariniblastus sp. | reverse complement strand
GGTCCGCCAGAAAATCGATGACGCGAGGATCAAGCGGTGGAACATCGCAGGCCGTGACAAACGCCAACTCAAAATCCGGCGCAAGGTATTCCAAACCGCTCCGGATTCCCTCAATGGGTCCACAGCCCGGATATTTGTCGCAGACTGTAACGATGGACAGCTCATCCCTGCGGACCACCGGACCGGCCTTCGAGCCGACTGAAATGACAATCTGACTGACTCGTGTCGAAAGTGCATTTACAATATGATCCAGCAACGTGGATCCGCCCAAGGGCAATTTCCATTTGTCGAATCCCATTCGTCGGCTTGCGCCTCCGCACAGGATGATTGCGGCGACTTTCGGAACTTGGCTTTCAGTAGCGGGCACGTTAATCCTGAATCTGTTCAAGAAATGGACCTTCCGCAATGACGTTACGATTGCGACTGCTTTCGACTGCCAAAATCCCGATTTGCGTAGAAGGCATTTTGCCCGAAACGACAATCGGACTTTCGCTGACGGAGACGGCCAAACTTGAAATAGGTCATGGTAACCGAACCGTCGAGCTGGGGCAGCTGTTCGATGTTTCGAAAGCCGGTATGTCCGATGAATTGTATTGGGAGGGTGATCTGAGATCCGTGCATTGGATCGGCAAGGGAATGAGCACTGGGAAATTAGTCATCGAAGGCCATGCCGGTCGACACCTGGGCAGCCAAATGCGGGGGGGCTCGATTCGCGTCACAGGCAATGTCAGCGATTTCGTCGGCTGCGAAATGCAAGGCGGCACGATTCAGATTCACGGGAACGCAGGCGATTGGGTCGGAGCAGCTTACCCCGGTTCGAAATCCGGAACCGATCGGGGCACTATTCTGGTGATGGGCAATGCCGGTCGAGGTGTTGGCTTCGCGATGCGACGGGGCCTGATTTGTATCGGCGGTGAAACGCAACGACTCGCCGGCTGGAACATGTTGGGAGGCACCGTCGTTATCGGTGGCAAAACCGGCGTAATGACGGGCAAAGGAATGGTCCGAGGCACAATCATATTGAAATCAGCCGAACATTCAGCCGCCAACCATTTGAGTTTGCCGCCAACGTTTTCCCATGGCGGCCTGTTTCAAGGCGTCTTCGTCAGTGCCATGGCGCAGTGGCTGAAAAAACAGCAGTATCCGATCGAGTTGCCCCACGATTCGCGTTATCAATTGTTTCACGGCGACCAACTGAAGGGGGGCCGCGGTGAAATCTTGATTGCCGCTCAGGACCGCTGACCTTATCGTTAATGATGTGAAACTGTGCCTATCCGTTGTTCAGGATATTCACAAACGGCTGTACGTCACGGAGATTGACGACTCCATCCAAATTGAGGTCTGCTTCAAATTGATAGGTCGCGCGAATCACCCTATCAACGAACGCCGGGATATCTTTTTTATTGACGGAACCGTCCAGATTGACATCGCCTGACAGGACGGCTGGCTTCTGAAATGGGTCGGAAAACTTGGGGTCGTTCAAAAACTGGTGATCGGTAAGCGTCCCCATGAAATCGACCAATGCCTGCCGTTCTCTCCGGCTCAAATTCAAGCGTTCCGGCTTGCCGTCCGGGTCCCCATCAACGCGCAGTAATCCGTCAAGATCGGGATTGTCCTGAACTTCCGAATCGTAAAATTGCACTACTTCTGCCAGCGATTGGAACCGGCCATCGTGCATGAATCTGCCGCGAACCGCTATGTTTCTCAGGGCGGGAACCTTGAATCGGCCGCTGCCCGCTCCTTCATCGGTATTGATCAGATCCAACCCGATGTTTCGCGGTTCGCCGCCAATTTGGGCAGCCGACGCATGGCACTCATGACACTTAACGGAGATTGATGTACGTTCAAAAAGCTGCTGCCCGAGCAATTCCGAATCGTCAAACACTGCTTCAAAATCCGGAAATCCAAATTCTCCCATTTCGAATCCCAGGTCGTACTTCGAATGGTAGGAAACCATCGAACGGACAAATTGGGCCAGGGCTTTGGCAATCCGTTCATCGGTAACACTCGCGTCGCCAAACGCATTAACGAACAGCCGCTGGTAAAACGGCGTACCCGCCAGCCGATCGCGCAACGTCGCCAGTGGCAGACCCATTTCGTTTTCAGCTTCGATCGGGATCAGGGTTTGAATTTCCAGCGTCTCGGCGGATTCGTCCCAGCGAAACCGCCCGGAGGCATAAAACACCGCATTGGTCAGGCCCATCGAATGTCGGTGGGTCAACGAACCGTCATGCCCGACACTCAACTGGCGAACGTCTGCGAATCCGGTCTCCTGCGTATGACAGGACGCACAGGAGATGGTGTGATTGATCGAAAGCCGTTTGTCATAAAACAACACGCGCCCCAGTGTTGCCCCATCGTTCGAAATCGGATTGTCAGCCGGCGTGTTGTTCGATGCACCCGCATCGCCAAAAGGGGGGGACGGCAAATAATGCTCTGGCAGATTGGTCACGGCGTACGTGAGATAATCGAACGGTTCATCCGGCAGAAACGGTTCCGGCCCCGCTTCCTGAGCGAGAACGGCCGCGCTCATCGTAACGACGCAAACAAAATACGCCGGAAACAGAAAAACAGAAAGGGACAGCCGTTGCATCGAACTGATACGGAAAGCCAAAGTTAGAGCGGGAAAAAACTCCCTTCATTCTAGCAAGAAATCCCCAAAGTACAGGAACTTCGTTCCTGAAAAATCGCTGATGTTTCACCAAATCGCCGCATTCTCGCGGTGCAACTCTGTTCCATAAAAAGCGAAACACCGAGCCCTGCTTGTAATGGCGAGCGGGTATACTGAGAGCAGAAGCAGTTGAAACACAACGCCGGCTTGGCGGGTAGCGGAATGGCTGTGGACCAGAACGATCTTGATCGGGACGTGCAACGCTGGCGAAACTACGTTGTGTTCCTCGCCCGCTCCCAAGTCGCACCCCACCTGCGGCGAAAGGTTGATGAGTCGGACGTTGTGCAACAGACTTTGCTGGAAGCGCACGAGGCTCGGGCAGATTTTCGCGGTGGCACCAACGCCGAATATGGCGCATGGTTGCGGCAAATACTGGCTCGCAATCTGGCCAATCTGATCCGCGACTACAAACGTGTCAAGCGTGATTTTCGGCGCGAGCGGTCGTTGGAAACGCAATTGACGGATTTTGAAAAGCGAGCCGATTGGTTGGCGGCCGAACATTCATCACCCAGTCAACGTGCTGACAGGAATCTGCGCCTGCTTCAGTTGGCCGACGCCCTCGCATCATTATCGGCGGATCAGCGCACTGCAATCGAACTGCGTCATTTGGAGGGTCGGACAGTAATAGAAATTGCCGAGAGCATGAAGATCACGACGTCTGCCGTGGGAGGCCTGTTGTATCGCGGATTGCAAAAACTGCGGGATTTATTATGTCACACGACGACCTAGAAAAAATCCTGGGTCAGCTGCTCGAGTCTGAGGATGCCGGCGAATCACCATGCCTCGACGAATTGATTCAAAAATACCCCGATTACGCGTCTGAGCTACGCGCCTATCTGGCCAATTGGGACCTGTTCCAGGGTTTCGCTTTACCGTTACACTCGCGGGACGAATCTCCGCCGCACACCATCGATAATCGTCCGCTAACGGGCCACTCCGCCAGGGAACGCGTCGGTGCTTACGAACTCGTCGATCAAATTGCCCACGGTGGAATGGGTGTCGTTTATCGCGCCCGACACGCCGTTGTTGGCCGCGTGGTGGCGTTGAAGATGATCCGCGAGGGGCGATTTGCTTCGGAGACGCAGCGCCAACGCTTTCTCATTGAGGCCCGTGCCGCAGCGCGGCTGGACCATCCCAATATCGTCCCCTTGTACGATGTCGGGGAGCACGATGGACAACCGTTCTTCACGATGAAACTCGTATTGGGGCCCTCGTTGGCTGACCATCTGAAGACCTGGACCAATGAACCTCGTTCCGTTGCGCGAATCGTCATGGATCTTGCCCGAGCGGTACACTACGCTCACCAACGCGGCATCATGCATCGCGACCTCAAGCCCGCGAACATCCTGCTCGAAGAAACGTCGAGCAGCGGGCAGGGAACGTCCGCCGAGGGATCGACGACCGAGCCTCGTTGGCGCCC
>JBGSXT010000327.1:0-2357 GCA_041751295.1 Mariniblastus sp. | reverse complement strand
CGAAAACAGCGCCTATCGGTTTGCCATCGACTTCCGCAATCGTCGTCATGTCGGGCACAATCAAGTGTTTCAATCCGGCCGCCATATGTTTCAATTCCGCGTCTGAGAGGGGCACGAATCCCCAGGTGCCTGGTAGCGCCGCGTTGTAAATCCTCAAAAAGATCTCGACGTCCCGGTCGAAGTTTTTTGTATCCACCCGGCGAACTTTGATGTCAAACCGCTTGCGGGCTTCATCGACGATAAACTGAATCTTCGGATCCAGGCCTTCGAGCATTTCCAGATGCCCCCAGAACGCCAGCAAGTCCTGAGTTTTTTCAAATCCGTAATCCTCGATCAGTCGGGCGTAATAAGGCTTGTTGTACGTCATCTTGAAAGTGGGCGGGTATTGGAATCCGTCAATCAACAGTCCGCATTCATGATTCATTGCTGGATTCAACGGTCCCCGCGCGCAGTCCATTCCATGTTCCAAATGCCATTGCGTGGCAGCATCGAGCAGCGATTTCGAAACGGCCGCATCGTCAATGCATTCGAAAAACCCAAACATGCCCCGTCGTTCCCGATGGCAATGATTATGGCCATGGTCGATAATCGCCGCGATTCTGCCGACGGTCCTGCCACTTCGCTCGGCAAGGAAGGTCCTGATTTCGGCGTTGTCGTAAAACGGATGGGGCTTGAAATTCAGCAGCTCCCGTTGATCTGTGCGTAACGGTGGCACCCAATTCGGATCGTCGCGATACAAATCCCACGCAAACTTGAGAAACTGCTTTTCGCGAGCCCGATCGGTAACGGGAATGATGTCGGGTTTTGCAGAGTTCATTAACTGCTCTTAACTGCTCAGTGCCGCCAGTTTGCTAAACGACATTGTTTACCGTGTTTGGTCGCCAGCGTACAGTCGACTACGATGTGGCGTGCGAAATAAGCTATTGACGCCGTTCGACCTGTTTTCTATTCTCCCCCCCAGAATTGGAATTCGAACCACGAGCCGATCCAAGGCGTGTATTGGCTACATAAAAACCAGGAAGGTTTCGCCGCCGCTTGAGTCCGTTTCGTAAATGAACGCTGAATAACTCCCCAATCAATGGCAAGGAGGCCATTCGTGATGCACAAAATTGTTAAAAACCGAGTCAATTCAGTCCCCCTATTGGACGTCGGTCGTGACCATCGACAGTTGAAAGCAGAAATGATGGAAGCGATTGCCGAGATCATCGATTCCGGGCAGTTCATCGGCGGGCCGCACTGCAAAAATCTGGAACGTCGCGTGGCGGAAATTTGTCAGACAGAATTCGCCATTGGCTGTGCTTCCGGCAGCGACGCGCTGTTGTTAGCGCTGATTGCCTGCGACGTGGGGCCGGGAGATGAAGTCATTTGTCCCAGTTTCACTTTCTTTGCTACTGCAAGTGCCGTCGAACGACTGGGAGCTACGCCGATTTTCGTCGATATCGACCCGGTTTCGTTCAACCTGGATCCCAGTCTGATCAAGACGTTAATCACCAACCGAACGCGTGCCATCATTCCGGTCCATCTGTTTGGCCAGTGTTGTGACATGGATCCGATCATGGATTTGGCCCGCGAACGCAACCTCTGGGTAATCGAAGATGCGGCCCAAGCGATTGGAGCCAATTATCACGGAAAACCGGCGGGCAGCATCGGCGACGTGGGCTGCTTCAGTTTCTATCCAACCAAGAATCTTGGCGGGATGGGTGATGGAGGCATGTTGACCTCGAACGATCCGGATCTGGCAGATCGCATCAGCCTGCTCGCCAATCACGGGATGCGACCCCGCTACCATCATCAGGAAATCGGGATCAACAGCCGACTGGACGCAATACAGGCTGCAGTTCTGGGGATCAAAATCCAACAACTTGGTCAATGGACCCGAGCTCGGGCCGAGAATGCCAGAACATACTGTCAGCTGTTTTCAGAAATCGGCCTGACGGACGAAATCATGCTGCCTGAAATGGTACACGACAATTCGGTTCACGCTTGGAA
The DNA here is from genome assembly GCA_041751295.1 of Mariniblastus sp. Classification (GTDB taxonomy): domain Bacteria; phylum Planctomycetota; class Planctomycetia; order Pirellulales; family Pirellulaceae; genus Mariniblastus. Next base: position 368 of record JBGSXT010000327.1, on the reverse strand, counting down.
CCAATTTACTGTCAGAATTCCGGATGGTCGCCGCGACAGTATTCGGCAGCACCTGGCTGATGTGCAAGTCGGAACCGAAGTCTATTATCCGATTCCATTGCACTTGCAGAAATGTTTTGATCATCTGTGCTATGAAACCGGCAGCCTGCCTGTATCCGAACAAGCGGCGGCGGAAGTCTTGAGTCTGCCGATCTTTCCCGAGTTGACCTGGGCCGAAATTAACTGCGTCGTCCAATGTCTGGCAACCGCGATGGCGTCGCAACAGGTGAGCCTGCGCAAAGCGTCATGAAGATTGCTGGTTAACAAGATGGTTCCTGACAGCCCTCTAGCCACTTTGAACTGACATCATCAACGCAGGCATGATAAAA
>JBGSXT010000326.1:0-3175 GCA_041751295.1 Mariniblastus sp. | reverse complement strand
AGTCCGGGCTTGAATGGGCTGGGTAACGCTTGCATGTTGCGGGTTCCCTCGGGAAAGATGATCAGCGAGTCGCCGCGCTCAAGGGCTTCGAACAGCGGTTGCAAAGGGTTCGTGCTGCGATTGGTGGGCGTCCTTTCCACGAAAACAACACGGAGGCCATTCAGGGCCACGTATCTCCGGATGGGATCCCTGTTCCAATAATCCGCAGCCGCCACCGGCCGCGTCCTGACGCGCATATCGGGGGACAACGCCGACCAAAGAGCCAGGGTGTCGATATGACTCGAGTGGTTCGCGAAGTAGATTCGCTGGGCTGAGGAGGGCGTGGAGCCGACCCAGCGCGGGGAGGCTCCGACGAGTATACGAACCAGGGCGATCAGAAATGTCGAGAGCCACATAGAATCAGGGTTGGTGTTGCCGCAGCTGAACTGCAATCGCATGGGTCCGGGTAATGCATGTAACCAAGGAGCCGAACACAATAATCAAGCAGGCGACAGTTAGGGAATACATGGTTCCAACGGACGCTTGTTCAATTGCCCCAAAAACACAGCCCGCAGTCATCATCGCCATGCGATGCTGCTTGGCCATCGGCCCCCGAAAGTCCTGCGGCAGACCAAGCGATCCGCCGAAAACCCGCACGTATGCCGTCAGAGTCGCAGCCAGGGCTCCCAGCCACCCTAATGAAGGCAGGTCGATGGCATAGCCCAGCGCGACTATGAGAAGGGAATCAGCAACTCGATCGGGAAACTCGTTGTAGAGCTGGCCTAGCGGAGACTTCTTCCCACCCTCCACTGCCACCATCCCATCGAGTAAGTTGCAAACTAGCCTGCCTTGAATTGCTATAGCACACCCAAGCAATCCTGCCGGCACGGGATACAGCAGCAGCATCGCCGCGCCGATTCCTGCGAAGAAGACGCTGGCTACGGAGATCTGATTGGGCGAAACATTGGTCCCCGCGAGAAAGGATGCCGTTCGTTGCGCCCACGCGCTGGCTCGCGCTTGGATGGGGCGCCGGTTGCTGTCTGCGTTACTCATTGCTATCTGATGCCAAACGACTGCAGTAACCGGGCACGAACGGAAAACGTTGATTTCAATTGCCGCGTGAATGAATGCTCCGGTTCACCGTATGGTTCAAGAAAGCCGTTATTGCGGTGAAGGTTTGAACTTTGGTTCTTTAATCATAGTCGTTTCTTTTCACATCACTTCGAAATGGAATAACATTATCCCGACTTACGAAAGTCTAGCTGCCCAATCAAAGTACTTCAATGGAAACCTCGTTCAGAAAATGGTTGATGATCTGCGACTGGCAGGCATGGCCAAACGGACCTTTTACGGATACCTGTGGGCCGTCCGCAATTTGACTGACTTCTGACAGAAAAGTACCGATCATCTGAACGAGCAGGACGTTCGCCGGTACCTGCTGCACCTGATCGTTGAACTCGAAGTCGTCACCCGATCGCAGGTCCGGAAGATCATCGACGCGTATCAGACCTTGCGCATGAAGACCTTTGGCTGTACCACTTACACGCTCGGCCTGCGGGTCGGCGAAGCGGTCAACCTGCAATTCGGCGACATCGACCGCCAGCGAATGATGGTTCGCGTTCATCGCGGCATGGGAGGCAAAGACCGCTACCTGACGCTGTCCGATTCGACACTGCAATCGATGCGTGAGTTCTGGATCACGCATCTTAACCCCGTCTGGCTCTTTCCGGCAGAAGGCCGCAACCATCGGAACGGATCAACCTTCACCGCTTTGTTCGGCGCGCTTTGTCAAACGAGTCACGCCGAGCAGATTTATCCTGCACGCAATATCTTCTCCATCTTTCGCCCTTTTGCCAATTCATCCACCAATTTGTCCAGGTATCTGGCCTGCTGCGTCAACGGATTTTCAATCTCTTCAACCCGATAGCCGCAGATTACACCCGTGATGAGGTGTGCATTTGGGTTCAACGTGGCATGCTGAAAGAATTGTTCAAAAGTCATCTTGACTTTGATGTGTTTCTGCAGCGACCTTTCATTGAAACCCGTCAGCCAGCGGATCACCTGATGCAATTCTTCTTTGGTTCGGCCCTTCTTTTCAACTTTCGCAAGATAGTGTGGGTACACGGAAGAGAACGTCATTTTAGCAATTCGTTCATCGTGGTCGTTTGTGCGATTCATAGCACGCTACTCCTTTTGCTCTTTGGCCATTAAAAACGCTTTGTTCGGTGGCGTATTCGATTCAGTGTCTCTGACCGAAGTCGTGTCAATAATGTAGACCAATTCTTCGATTCCGTCAGCAGATTCACCAAGAGCACCGGTTGCTTCTGCGCAAAGCGAAAATCCACATTTCTCCAGGACGCGAATCGATGCAACGTTGTGTATTGCGACGTAAGCGTGCAGTGGTCGATCGGTGACAAGGCGTAAGAACAGGAACAGCATTTGCGTCGCGACGCCCTTACCCCAATATTCTTTCCCGATCCAGTAACCAACCAGGCGTTGGCCATCCTGCGTCCAACAACCGATATTACCGGCAACGCATCGGTCGACGACAACTGCCATTGCTACGACGGTCTCATCTCCCAAAATCTTTGCCCAATGAGCTATGAAAGCGTCGTGGTCTCGGGCCGGAAATGCCGCCATTTCATTTGCCTCCGGATCCCGTTGATATTCGAAGAGTATTGGAAGGTCACTCTCCGTCACGGGGCGAAGTTGAATTTTGCTCTTCCGCGAGCGGTTGATTTGTTGCGTCATTTGATCTCTCGACGAGACAAAGCCTCCGAACGATGGCGGTACCGGGGACGCCGCCAGAAATCCATGATGTCAAAAGCCGCGTCATCGGCGGCTCCCCGTCACCACTTTTATCCGCCACGATCGTCAATTGGAAGGTTGGACAAGTCCGAAATAGTTTGATCAACATTCATTTGCGGTCCTCCAACATGGATTGTAACTGGTGACGTCAACCAAATCGAGAAACTTCATCGCTCGATTGCACCCTTTCCCGCAAGAATCCTGGCGCGGAATTTGGCGATCCGTGAAATCCGGGTTTCGGGTTTCCTTGCTGAGTTGAGGTTAATGGAATAGCTTTTCTGTCTGCCCGGTGTAAGACGATGAAAAGCGTCGCCAAGTTCGGGATCGCATTCGAGCGCCTCCACCAGCTCTTTAGGCAATTCGATTTCGTTATGCTCTTTTGGGGGCT
>JBGSXT010000325.1:0-1721 GCA_041751295.1 Mariniblastus sp. | reverse complement strand
GTGAGCAGCTGGCTGTCGAACGCGCCTTACCACAGTTTTCACAATGGAACCAATTGCCGTTGGCCATCGCTGACGGGATCGAACAGCCGGATTGGAACCTGGATACCGTGCTCAGCCATTTGAACCGGCTGGGATTTCCGAATCTGAATGTGGATCGCGATGGCGATTGGCGTGAAGGGCTCCGCCGGGAAATCCTGATGGCCGTGTTGGTCCGAAACAGGAATCGGCTCGAAACCATTAATAATCAGACAGGCTGGAATCAGCTGGAAACGATTCTGCGCGATCAATACACGGATCGAATCGAACTCATCGGCGGCAGGTACAACCGGCAAGCAGGCGGTTCATTGTCGGAAATACTGGCCATCGGGGTTGAAAGCTCGTTATCTGGAGGGCAACAGCACCAAACGATGCGATGGTTGCGAGCGTTGGAGTTGATTCGGTCAACGGATAGCGACGGGATTTCGAAGCTGGTTCTGGCCAATCAGGTTCTGGCTGAAATGTATTGCAGTCGAATGCCCGGTTCACCGCTAACGCCGTTGGCATCAACAAAATACGGGTTGCTGCTAAGTGGAGATACATTAAGTAACGGACAACGACTATTGGCAAGTGAAATGATGTTGATGGAAGTGATGACCGATTTTCGAGAACGCTGGCTCAGTCGGGTGGCGGAATGAAACAGAGGATCTTCAAAATTGGGTTTTTTATCGCCGAAAACTGCGTCAGACCTAAGCGGCGTGAACGGCTACTTATTTTTATTGCGACCGTTGTCAGCTTTGTCCTGCTGATGACGCAAGCTGCCGTCGCCGACGTCCTGTTCCTCAACTCCGATAACAAGCCGATCCATGGCCTGATTGAATCCGTTGATGAATCGAAACTTGTGTTTCAGGTTTATCGGAATTCTGATCACACGTTCTCGCGCCGCGAGTTTTTGCGAAAGGATGTCAAACAGATGGTGCGTACCGTCGATCAACAGCGACTAAGTAGTCTGACGATTGATCAGTTGGTCGAATACCGTGATTTGGCCGAAGAGCTATCCAGTCTCGGCAATGACCCCGTGGCGAGACGATTGGCATTGCGATTGACATTCCTTTGTTTGCATCATGCGGATTCAACTGAACAGGGCAGGGTGGTGCGCGAAAGTGCAGCAGCAAATCTGTTAACCCTTGCCCAAAACGAAGCGGAGCGGGAACAATTCAAACTGATTGGTTTTTTGGCCGGCCATTCCGAAGGCCGCCCACAACAGGTAACGGAATTGGTTTTCCGCGACGCCGCAGTCGCCAAAACCATGCTGCAGATAGTGACCGCGATTCGCCGGGAGAATTTTGTAGAAGCGTCCTTGCTGCTCGAGTCGGAATCGGGAAAAACAGCGACAGCCCAGTGGTCGGGTCATTGTTCCCCAAAGTTGTTGCTCGATGCGGTCGGGCAAAAGCAGGTTGATTCTGAACTGCTGCCCAGGCTGTTGGCGATTGAAATCCGGATTCGATACGGGGGGGACGATCCATTGGCACCGATTAGCGATGCGCAACGAATGGCGAACTCCCACAATCAAAAACCGTCTGGTCCGCGTTGGATACCGTTGTTGCAGCAAGTTTCCGAATACGACTTGGATCAAACCGAATTCAAAGATGGTCAATGGCGAAAGCCCAATTGATGGACAAGTCTGCAACGGAAAAACCCCCGCCACAATTTCCAATTGAGTTTCAGAAAACGTAGAAACCACG
>JBGSXT010000324.1:0-3615 GCA_041751295.1 Mariniblastus sp. | reverse complement strand
TTTTTCGAACACAGGATGCAAAAAAAGGCCGACAAAAAGTCGACCTTTTAAAGTATAGTCTGAGTTCCGAATCCAATGGCACACGGTCCAACCGGGAATTCTAACGCTTCCGGCTTTCGCCCGGTTTCGATTTGTTTTGCTGCTGCAAATTCCCGACGGACTTGATTTGGCTGTTCATGTTTTTCAGTTCGTCGTAGGTCAGAAACCCATCATGGTTGGCGTCAATAAACTCGAGGATCGTCAGTGTGGCAGGATTCATCTCGGATTGCTCGAGTTGACCATTTCCGTTTTGGTCGCGAAGCAGCATTTTCTGCGCGTAATAATCGCGCGTCACCCCCAGTTGGAGTTTGGAAACATTGGATGCATTGATTGCCGAGAATTCCGAGCGGGCATGCATCTCGTGTCGGTTCAATTGACCGTCCCCATCAGTGTCCAACGCCGTCAAAGATTGGACGGCGTTTTTGATTTCGATCGTTGAAATTCGACCGTCCTTGTCAATATCAAGCGCCATGATCACGGGCGATGTCTGAGCCGCGCCGCCAGACACACAACATCCGCAACTGACGACTGCCGAAGCAGTTTCTGCGGTCTGATTCGTCGCAGTCTTTTCGTCGACTTTCATTTCTGATTCTTGGGCAACAGTGTTCATTGCCAAGGAAATAAGCGAAAAACAGATGGCAGCCGCTACTGAAAAGCCAATGATTGATTTCATGTTATCCTCGTTCTTTATGACCTGAATTGGATTAGCCAGCCTCTGGCAAACAAACGACCTTGGCAAACAAACGACCTTGGCAAACAAACGATTCGCCAAAATAACCACTTGATTGCCGTCCAAACTGATTGAAACGGGCGCCCGGAATTCGTCGCCTGACTATCTGTTTTCTGCCCTCTTGATCCTCCAACCAATTATAGCCAACTGAACGCAATAATTGGTCGGATTTTAGAATTTTATTGCCTAAAAACCCGATGGAAACGGAAAACCGGGCGATTCAGGTCCGGATTCAATCGGCCGCCCGGATTCGCTCAAGAAACTCATGCAGCACGAATGCCGTCGCTCCCCAAACCTGATAACCCGAAACCAGATAGTAGCTGACGTCGATTCCGACTGGCCCATCAACGATGGGACCGGACTGAAGTGCCAGCGGGGCTAGCAACTCCTCCAGCGGCACTGAAATGATTTCGGCAACTTCCAGTTCCGAGATGTAGAAATCGTTCTTCTCGGAATACCAACCGACAACGGGATGGATGGTGAAATCGGAAGGCGGAATGTAAACCGAATTCAAACGCCCCAGAATTTCGATCTGTTCAATATCAACACCAATTTCCTCACTGGTCTCCCGCAAGGCAGTTTCGACAGGCGTTTCGTCACGATCCTGACTTCCGCCTGGAAAAGAAATTTGGCCGGCGTGGTGGTTCAAATGGGGTTGCCGCCGCGTCAGCACAATTCGGGTTTGCGTCGACTCCGCTGATTGATACAGCAGCAACATAACCGCACCCACTCGGCCGATACCCGGCAAATGTATGGGACGTCGCGCGGGACGATGCGGCTGACTGGCGATAAGCGGCGATTGCCAGTTGTCAAATCCCGGCTGTTTCAACGCGGCGGCAATTCGCGTCCTGTCAGGCTTCATGGTGAGCGTTCATGGGTTGTTTGCGTTTTGTCTCTCACACTGCCCTCTCCCATTTGGAGAGGGTTTCTTAGCACTAAGTTTCAACGGTCCCTTTTTTATGATAACCTTTAATAGCGAGCAGAATTGGCCGGCACAACACGCTGCCATTGACACAACTTCGAAAACACTAATGCAGGTTACAATGCCTGTCACTGGCCGTCAGGGTCTACGCTTATGCTGGGTGGTCTAAAATTTGCTATTTCGTTCAAAGTTAGTTTATGATGCTTTCCTTCCGCATTGAAAGTGATTGGTCAAGCGGACCGAATGTGGAAGAAAAATGCCCCAAAACGCCGTCGGTTTATTCAGTGTCAACCCCGAATTTTTAACCGACCACACATGCCCCAACTGATCGCCGAATACCAACAGCTACTCTCCGGCGGTCCTGTCGATCTGGAAGAGTTCCTCTCTTCTCGGGGCCAGGCGTCCGAGCCGGAAATCGTCGAATTCCTCGCTTGGCATCTGAAGCGAAATTGGACCGCGGGCAAAGCCAGCGGGGCCACAAGCTACATCGAACAATTTCCGCAGGCGCTTTCGTCCGACGATGCTTTGGTCCAACTGGCCGTCGCTGAATACGAGGCCCGGATTCTGGCGGGCGAAAATCTCCCGGTTGAAAACTTTCTGAGTCTGTTTCCCTCGATTTCGGATCGTCTGGGACAAGCGATTTCGGGTTTCACGAACGAGAGTCTCGCGAATCTGACAACCATGCAGTCAATGCTCGAGGCGATGAAGAGCCAGAAACTCTTCTGCGAGCGATATCGACTGGAAAACTTGCTGGGCGAGGGTGCCTTTGGCTGTGTCTTCCTTGCCTTCGATACCAAACTCAAGCGTAACACGGCGATCAAGATCCCGTCGGCGGATCGGATCATGGGCCCGAGAGACGCCGAACGATTCCTCGAAGAAGCTCAAACCGTTGCCAAGCTCGAACACCCGAACATTGTCACTGTGTATGATTCCGGCCGAACACCCGAGAACTCGGTCTACGTCGTATCCCGTTTCGTCGACGGCGTAACGCTGGAGAAAAGAATCAGGTCCGCGCGGCCCGATTACCGTGAATCGGCGCGATTACTGATCCCCATCACTCCAGCCTTGCAGTACGCGCACGACCGCCGCTGGATCCACCGTGATGTGAAGCCGGCCAATATTCTGATCGAGACGGCCAGCAATACGCCCTTCCTGGCTGACTTTGGACTGGCCGTCCGCGAAGAGGATTATTCAGGGAATCCGACCGTTGCTGGAACACCCGCATACATGAGTCCAGAGCAGGCTCGCGGTGAAGGGCACCGGCTGGACGGGCGCAGTGACCAGTTCGCCCTTGGCGTAATTCTGTACCAGATGCTCTGTAGCATTCGCCCTTTCCGTGGCAGTACCTCCAACGAGCTGTTCCACCAAATCATCACGGTCGAACCTGAACCGCCAAGTGCCATCGAAGCCGATGTTCCGGCGGAACTGGAACGGATTTGTCTAAAAGCCCTCAGCAAACAAATCTCCGATCGCTATCCGAAGATCAACGAGATGGCCGATGAACTCGCGGCTTGGCTGACCGATAAACCGGAATCTGAGATCACAAAGCTCGAGGAGCCGGTGGTGCCCAAGGGCTTGCGGTCCTTCGACGCGGCCGATGCGGGGTTCTTCCTCGACCTGCTACCCGGCGTTCGCAACCGCGACGGACTCCCCGAAAGCATTGCGTTCTGGAAGCAGCGGATCGAAGAAACGGATCCTGAGTTGACGTTCAGCGTCGGCTTGATCTACGGCCCCAGCGGTTGCGGTAAATCCTCTCTGGTAAAAGCCGGTCTGCTGCCCCATCTGGCAACTGATGTGGACGCGATCTACATCGAAGCGACTGCCAACGATACGGAATTGAGGATTGCCAACGCCGTACGCAAAAAATTCCCTGAATGGGCAACGGATGAAACCTTGAGCGTCCTGTTTGCGACCATCCGCCGCT
>JBGSXT010000323.1:0-5058 GCA_041751295.1 Mariniblastus sp. | reverse complement strand
TCGATGGAGTTGTTTGAATTGCGGCAATTGGACCGACGGAGATTGGAGCTGCAACATTATCAAACCTCACCGTTCCGTTTCGGGAGCCGAATTGGGCAACCGGGTGACAAGCGGAATCGGTTCAGCAGAAATCCATTCGCGACATCCAAGGCAAGTCAGAGCGATTTGCGTACGGACGGAACGGATGCTACCGCGTTGATCATCATTTTCCGAGTTCATAAAGCTGCCCGGCAATGACGTCTGGCTCGTAAGGACCAACAATATCCAGGATGCGGCATTCGGTTAGGCCGCGAAACCAGGTTTCCTGATGACGGGCAAAACGCCTGGTTCGTGTCAGTACTTTTTCGATCGTCTCATCACGAGACAAATCGCCAGCCAAATGCCTGATCACTTCCCGATAGCCAACGGCTTGAGACGCGGTGTGGCCCAATTCCTTCCATTGAGATAACAAACCTTGGACTTCCGCAATCAGGCCCCGTTCAAACATCTCCTGAACACGCTGTTCGATTCGGTGATGCAAAACAGGCCGAGGATGGCGCAGGGTAAACACTCGGCATTGATCAGGAGCGGTCGCTTTTTCGAATTCCATTTGCCAATGGCTGATCGGAATTCCCGATTGATGATAGACTTCCAGAGCGCGAACGATGCGCCGCCGATCGTTGGGGTGCAACTTGTGCGCGGCGACAGGATCGACGGATTGCAGACGTCGATGCAATTCCTGGGCATCGCAATCGGCCAATTCCAATTCAATCTGCTTGCGAAATTCCCAATCGGCCGGTGGGCCATCAAACAGGCCGCGCAGCAATGCTTTCAAATACAACGCGGTCCCGCCGACGAACAGGACCTGTTTTTTTCGAGTAAGAATTTCTTTTGTTTTCGCCAACGCGGTTTCGCGATATTGGGAAACGCTGAATGACTCGATGGGGTCCAGCAGATCGATCAGGTGATGAGGGACTGCTGCCTGGAATTCGGCGGAAGGCTTGGCCGTTCCAATATCCATGCCCCGATAAATCGCCATCGAATCAAGACTGATGATTTCCGCGTCAATTTTTTCGGCCAGCGCCATGCTGACCGCCGATTTTCCACTGGCCGTTGCGCCAGTCAAATACCAGCAGCCGAGGGCCAGCTTCCGCTCGTCCGCCAGGCGTTGCTCCGGGTCGCTTCCCGAGTCGATGTCGGCGCGATCCATCTTTTCAATTTCTTCGGTCATGAAAAAAAAGATCCACCAGTGGGATGAAAAATCGTAACCGTTCCTGGGAAAAAATAAAATTGCCACCATTGTAGAACCATTGTCCCCAATGGTTCCGCCAGCTCATTTGCCGGATTGGAATTTAACGCCCAACAACCGCCAAACAACCGATAAACAACCGCCAAACAACCGACAAACAACGGATAAACAACCGACAAACAATTGGGGACAATTGTTCTACAATGCTCAACCGCGAACGGGTACGGAAAATCTACTAGAAATCCGCACTGCCGGGCGTTCGTGGAAATGGAATCACGTCGCGTATGTTCGCCATGCCGGTCACAAATTGAACCGCCCGCTCAAGCCCCAATCCGAAGCCGGAATGGGGAACCGTGCCGTACTTTCGCAAATCGGTGTACCACCAGTAGTCTTCCTTCACCAGTTGTTGAGCATCCATCCGCGCCTCCAATATATCCAGACGATGTTCACGTTGGCTGCCGCCAATAATCTCGCCGACTCTGGGCACCAGCACATCCATCGCACGGACTGTTTTATCATCGTCGTTGCAGTACATGTAAAACGGCTTGATGGTTTTCGGGTAGTCGTAAATGATCACTGGCGACTTGAAATGGACTTCCGTCAAGAACCGCTCCTGTTCACTTTGCAGATCGGAGCCCCATTGGACGGGATACTCAAACGACTGCCCCGATTTCTGTAACAGCTCGACCGCTTCGGTATAAGGGAGTCGCACAAATTCACTGCTGGCGAAGTGGTTCAGTGTTTCCAGAATCTGGTTGTCAATGCGTTCGTTGAAGAACTGCATATCCTCAGCACATTTTGTCAACACGTCTCCGACAATTCGTTTCAGTAACGCGTCGGCCAAATCCATGTTCTGCGGCAATTCATAAAACGCCATTTCAGGCTCAATCATCCAGAATTCAGCCAGGTGCCGCGACGTATTCGAATTCTCAGCACGGAACGTCGGGCCAAATGTGTACACCTTACCTAAAGCACAGCAATAGGTTTCGACACTCAGCTGGCCACTTACAGTCAGATACGAAGGCCGATCAAAGAAATCGAACGAATAATCGAGCCGCTCGATGGCGTTCTTTGCGAGGTGCTGCAAGTCCATGGTGGTGACTTGGAACATTTCGCCAGCCCCTTCGCAATCACTAGCCGTAATGATCGGCGTGTGAACGTAGAGGAATTCCTGTTCCTGGAAAAATTGATGGATCGAGTTGCAGACGCAGTTGCGGACTCGTGCCACCGCACCAAACGTATTCGTACGGGGGCGAAGATGGGCCCATTCCCGCAGCTTTTCGAACGAGTGCTGTTTTTTCTGCAGCGGGTAATGTTCCGGATCGGCCCAGCCAAAAACCGCGACGCAGTCGGCGTGCAGCTCGGTGTTTTGACCCTGGCCGACCGATTTCCTGATCTCGCCTTCCGCCCGAATGCTGCAGCCGGCGGTCAGCGCCTTGATTTCTGATTCGTAGTTTGGCAGTTTGCTGTCAGCAATGATCTGAATATTTCCCTGGCTGCTGCCATCGTTGATCTCGATGAAACTGAACCCGGCCTTCGAATCGCGGCGGGTCCGAACCCATCCTTCCAGAACTGTCGGCTTCCCGATCGCCGATGGATCGCGCGCTTTGTCTACAGATAATTTTTGCATATTGGTTCAATTTCAGTCTTGATTGGTCATTCCCGTTCGGCCAAATATCGTTCAGCATCCAGCGCCGCCATGCAGCCGGTGCCAGCGGAAGTCACGGCCTGTCGATAATAGTCATCCGCCACGTCGCCGGCTGCGAACACCGCTTCGGCGCTGGTGTTCGTTCGAAAGGGAAGGGTCCACTTTAGATAACCCTTTTTGTTCATTTCCAACTTGCCATCCAGGAATGCCGTGTTGGGCGTGTGTCCAATCGCGACAAACATGCCGCCGACTGTCAGTTCGCGGACCGAATCGTCGGAGGTGCTTTTGACGCGCAGACTGGTGACAAGCTTGCCGTCCCCCAGCACTTCATCAACGGCACTGTTCCACAGGATTTCAATATTCGGATGATCGATTGCCCGCTGTTGCATGATTTTTGAAGCCCGCAATTCGTCGCGGCGAACGATCATGTAGATCGTTTGCGCGCCTTTCAGGTTCGCCAAATAGCTGGCTTCTTCAACCGCCGAATCGCCGCCTCCGACCACTGCCAAAGGTTTCCCACGATAGATCGGCAGCGCACCGTCGCAAACCGCACAGGCACTGACGCCCTTGTTCTTATACGCTTCTTCCGAGGGCAGCCCGAGGTAATTTGCCCGGGCACCAGTTGCGATGATGATCGTATGGGTCTCGACGGGCTGTCCGTTTGCCGGAAAGACTATCATTGGTCGCGAATCGAAATCGAGATCGACAATATCATCGCCAACAACTCGCGTGTCGAAATTGAGAGCCTGTTGTTTCATCAATTCCATCAGCTCTATACCCTGAACGGCATAATGATGGACCCCGTCACGTTTGTGATCGGGTGCCGGCGGAAGATTCCAGTGTCGATCCCGGTCGACCGCCGATTCGACAAACGCACGCACATTGCCAAAGGGAAAACCGGGATAGTTTTCGACTTCGGTTGTGTAGGCCAACTGCCCGAGCGGGATCATTTCTGGCTGGGCGGTCCCTTCGAAAACCAGCGGCGACAGATTCGCCCGCGCGGCATAGATGGCTGCCGACCAGCCCGCCGGGCCACTTCCAATGATAACGACTATTTCCGGCAAGTTATTGCTCCGATTGTGTTTGGTTACGATCCAGACGACTCGCCTTCGTCAGTCTCCTGAGCCAAAGCGGCCGGCGACTTGATCCGCCACAAACACAAGCGTATGTCCCGAGCGTGTATTGATGGCGAAATCGTCGGATCGGAATTATAGTACCAACCGTTGACGATTGTCAGTAGCCGCGTTGGAGTTCGACGAATCCATTTGATACACTTCATCATTCCGACTATCAAAACCTGTCAGGTGACGATCGTAATTCCATGAACACATTCCTCATTGCGATTGCGGCATTTGCAGGATTCATCATCGCTTACCACACGTATGGCCGCTGGTTGGCAACCAGGATATTCAAATTGGACCCCGACGCGATCGTCCCCAGCAAACAGCTGCGCGACGATGTCGATTATGTTCCTTCAAAACGTTCGATCGTCTTCGGGCATCACTTCACAAGTATCGCTGGAACCGGCCCGATTGTGGGGCCAGCGATCGCGGTCTTCTGGGGCTGGCTGCCAGCTCTGCTGTGGGTCGTCTTTGGCAGCATTTTTATCGGCGCTGTCCACGATTTTGGAGCGCTGGTCGTGAGTCTGCGAAATCGGGGACAAACGGTGGGCGACATTGCCGGTCGGATCATTTCGCCGCGAACCAAGCTGCTGTTTTTGCTGGTTCTATTTTTTGCCCTGACGATCGTGCTGGCGATCTTCGGCCTGGTGATCGCCAGGATTTTCGAAATCTATCCCGAATCGGTGCTGCCCGTCTGGATCTCGCTGCCGATCGCGATTTGCATAGGACTGGTCATTCGCAAACGGCCTCAAGCACTGTTGGCACTCTCGGTCAGCGCTGTAATTGTGATCTATGCGAGTGTTTACGTGGGAGCCTATTACTTGCCGATCAAATTGAATCCGATTTTTGCGAGTGGCAGCAGTCTGGCATCTTTGTTCAATCCGACGGTTCTCTGGACATTCATTCTGTTGATCTATTGCGCGATCGCATCGGTGTTGCCGGTCTGGTTGTTGTTGCAACCGCGCGACTATGTCAACAGTCAACAACTTTTCGTGGCGATGGCGTTATTGATCGCCGGCCTGCTGGTTGCGTCGTTGACCGGCAAGGCCGACCTGTTTGCC
>JBGSXT010000322.1:0-12044 GCA_041751295.1 Mariniblastus sp. | reverse complement strand
ATATCGTTCCAGCACGATTTGACCCGGTGATCGGGTCCGATGCTTTGTCATCTCGCGCTGGCCAAGTTTCAGCTCCATTTCATCGAGCATGGCCGGGTTGCCGCACAACATGACGACCGAATTGTCTCGATTCAAGGACGTGCCTGCGGCGTTTTCCAATGCACCTGATTCCAGCAAATCAGGAATGCGACCGTGCAGTACACTAGCCGTTTTTTCCCGAGTCAGGGATTGAATCAGTTTGAACCTGCCATTCGATTCCGATTCAAACTTGTTTAATTCATCGGTATATGCCAGATCGGCTAGTTGCCGGACGCCATGAACCACAACAATTTTTTGATAGCGGACCCAAGGCTGGCTCGTCCGCAACATGGCGATGTAAGGTGCCAATCCGGTTCCGGTTGAAACCAGCCAAAGCGTTTCCGCGTCGGGCGTTTTGCCCAGTGTGAAACTACCAGCGGCCCGTTCGGATACGTCGACCGAATCGCCTGGCGACAATTCCCACAATCTTGGCGTCAACCCGCCTCCTTCAACAAGCACAATAAAAAAGTCCAGTTCCGGACCATGTGGCGAAGCGACGGAATAGGGCCGGTTAACTCGATTGGCTTCGTCTCCGAGAGCCAAATGCAGAAACTGGCCCGGCTCGAATGGCAAAACCAAATCGCTGGCAATCGTTAATGTAAACAGGCCTTCCGTCCAGATTTTCCTGGCGGTGACGGTTGCCGGACACCATTTGGGCATAAACTATCTCTGTCAGTTGGTTCGCGAGGAGGGCGGTTCCATTTTCAGGCGATTCATTAGACAAAAAACTGTGCGAATCCCCGCCAAAAAGTGCATCGGAACCCGAATGGGACTCGAGAACCACGCCGCGAACTCGGCCTCCTGGTTCAAGAATCATCGGAAATTTTCGGTGCGGATGCAATGAGTCATCGGGAACAAAATGCCAGGATGCCGAACCCAAACAGTTGGGGAATCTCTGATGATGTAGGCAGATCAGGTTAATGGGATTAAACAGCTTGGATACAAAGCGTAAAATCGCTCTTCCGCCAACTCGAAAACGCAGTCAGGAAAATTTATGAAGTTTGATCCCAACGAAATTCCCAATCGATTTGATTTCGCCCAATCCCAGGAACGGATCTACCGGATGTGGCAGGATCGAGGCCACTTTCATCCGGCGGCTGATCCGGCAAAAAAACCGTTCACGATCGTAATCCCGCCTCCCAATGTTACCGGGGCTTTGCACCTCGGGCATGCACTTAACAATACGCTTCAGGACATCATCATTCGGATGAAACGGATGCAGGGTTTTAATGCACTCTGGATACCCGGCACCGACCATGCCGGAATTGCGACGCAAGCGGTGGTCGAACGTCGCATCCGGGAAGAGGAAGGAAAAACCCGACATGATCTGGGGCGGGAGAAACTGGTCCAACGGATTTGGGAATGGAAAGAACAGTACGAAGACCGGATTCTCGGCCAGCTGAAACGGATGGGGTGCAGTTGTGATTGGAAACGAACCCGCTTCACTTTGGACGACGTTTGTGCCAAAGCAGTTCGCCACACGTTTTTTGACCTGTTTCAGAAACAGCTGATCTACCGGGGCAAGCGTCTCGTCAATTGGGATACGTTTCTGCAGACCGCTGTCAGCGACGACGAAGTCTTCTCCAAGACAGTCCAAGGGAACTTCTGGCATATCAAATATCCGGTGATCGATCCTAAGCCAGGTGAGCCAGACCATGTGATCATTGCAACCACGCGACCCGAAACGATGTTGGGCGATACGGCGGTTGCGGTTCATCCAGACCCTGCCTCGGCATTGAATAAATACGAATTGGAATTGAAAGACCGACTGGCCAGAGCAGGTGCCGCTGAGCAACAGACGATTGAGGAACAACTTGCCGCGATCGGCGATCGGCGACAATTGTTGTTGAATGGTCTGATTCAATTGAAGCAGATGGCGGAGGATGGCCGGCAAATCAGGCTACCGCTATTGAACCGCGAGATTCCATTGGTGACTGATTCTTGGGCCAAGCCGGAATTGGGCAGTGGCTGCGTAAAAATTACGCCGGCACATGATCCGAATGATTACGAAGTCGCAATCCGCTGTGGATTGCCGATGATCAACATCATGAATCCGGAAGGGACGTTGAATGCCGAAACCGGTCCCTATCAAGGCCTGTCGCTGAAAGCGGGACGGCAACAGGTCGTCGCCGATTTGGACGCGTTGGGGTTGCTCGACCGGATTGAGGATCGCGACATCGAATTGCCCCATTCGGATCGCAGCAAGACTCCCATCGAGCCGTTTCTGGCCGATCAATGGTTCGTCAAAATGGATTCGCTGGCCCAATCCGCCATGGATGCGGTCACCAGCGGTCGCATCGAAATCATCCCGCCGCGATATGAACGGGGCTATCTCGATTGGCTGAGCGAAAAAAGGGACTGGCCGGTATCCCGTCAATTGTGGTGGGGGCATCAAATTCCTGTCTGGTCATTGTCAGTTGAAACCATGGAAGATTTGCAAAGGGTGAAATCAGTCGTCGAAAAAATGCCGGGATTCTCAGATCGCACTGTTTCCATTCAATTTGAATTGGGCAATGAAGCGGATTCGGGCAACCAGTATCCGACCGGACTGACTGCCGGGATCGTTCATGTCTGTCTACAACAGGAAGGGACCGAACTGGAAGACCGTTTGGTCGACGCTGGATTCGTTCGTGAACAGGATGTTCTGGACACCTGGTTCAGTTCTGCCTTGTGGCCTCATTCAACTTTAGGCTGGCCGGATCAAACAGCTGATCTGGAATACTTTTTTCCGACCAGTACGCTGATCACCAGCCGGGACATCATTACGCTGTGGGTCGCACGCATGGTTTTGGCGTCGCTCAACAACACGGGAGACATCCCGTTTGAGCGGGTTTACATCCATCCGAAAATTCTGGATGGTTTCGGTGAGACGATGTCCAAGTCGAAAGGGAATGGAATTGACCCGCTGGATGTCATGGACAAATTTGGTGCCGACGCACTCCGTTTTGGGATGGCCCAATTGACCACCGAGACCCAGGACGTGCGACTGCCTGTCCGCTATGAGTGTCCCCATTGCGGGAATGCCCTTGAGCAAACTGTCAAGAACCGTGAGCTTCCTTCGATCAACTGCAAGTCATGCACCAAATCCTTCTCGACCCAATGGGCGAGGACGGAAGCAGACAAAGCTCTGCCGCGAGGTTGGGTGGTTAGCGACCGGTTTGAACTCGCGCGCAATTTTACTAATAAATTGTGGAATGCCTCCCGATTTGCGATGATCCATTTGCAGGACATGCATCGCGGTCCGATTGACGTATCGCAAATGACCCTGGAAGACCGCTGGATATTGAGCCGCCTGGCTACTGTTTCGCAAAGGGTTACCGACCAGTTGGACAGTTTTCGATTCGCCGATGCGACGCGGGAGTTGTACGATTTTGCATGGGACGAATTCTGCAGTTTCTATGTTGAAATGCTCAAGGACCGTTTTTCGGACGACAATCTGAAAACGCCGGCGCAACGCATGTTGGCGTTTACATTGGATTCGTTGCTGCGACTGCTGCATCCGTTTATTCCGTTCATCACGGAAGAAATCTGGCAATTGCTCTCTCGCGCCGCGCCGCAACGCGGATACCTGACTTGCGAGACCGCCAGTGAGAGTCTGATTATCGCCGAATGGCCCGACTTGCCTGAATCGTGGCAGCAGCCGGAAATTGAACACCAATTTTCGCAGTTTCAACATGTTCTCGGAGCGATTCGGGAAATTCGCAGCGCTCAAAATCTGCCGCCCAAGGCCAGAATCGAGTTTTCAGTGCGGTGCGATTTGCCGGTTGCCGGATTGCTGCAGCCCATGTCTGCTTATTTTGATTCGATGGCCAATGCAACGATGACCAGCGCTGGACCGGATGTTGAGGCACCCAAAATTAGCGCGACGGTTTCCAGACGAAGCATCGACGTTTTTGTTTCCTTGGCCGGGCTAATTGACGTTCAGGCCGAAACAAGTCGTCTGGTCCGGGAAAAAAGCAAAATCGAAAGCGCCGTTCAGGCGCGTGAAAACAAACTACATGACCGCAAATTCGTTGACAAAGCTCCCGAACAGGTTGTCTTGCGGACGAAAAAGGATTTGGAACAACTCAAACAACAACTGGCCCGAATCCAGGAATCATTGCATGAGTTGGAGCGCTTGAACCGCTCATGATTGACTACCCGTAACCATCGCCGACGCGTTCGATATACCGGCGAACGTAATATTTGGGGTTCAACAGATTCAAGCCGAACAGTCGATTGCGGGTACAGATCGAACACCGGAAAGGTCCGATGATCATGATCAATCCAAGCGTTATTCCGAACAGAAAAAAGTAAAACGGCGTTCCCTTGTAACGATGGAAGTGCTGATTGTTCTGTTTACAGCCAAAGCAGTAAATACTTGGTCCCGTCAGCCGCTCTTTTTTGGCATATCGTCGTTTAGGCTTCCCGTTCATTTTTTTTCGCGGTTTGGCTTTTTTGGCAATCAACGGTTCGCGAATCCGTTCCCGGGCTTCCCGTTCTGCTTTCAGTTTTCGACTGGCGATTGTTTCCAGCGATTCCACTAAGGATTCAATGGAGAAATCCATGGTCCCCGAATTCAACCGCTCGACCTGCAGTTTTTCCTTGCGCTGGCGACGCTCGCGACCGATCGAATCAATTGACGGAACCGATTTCAATTTCCGCTTCCGGTGTTGGCGATTATTGCCGTGGCTTGACGCATCGCCGTTGACTTCGCCATTTTCTGAAGGTGAATCAACTCCAACATGTTTGTCGGACGATTTGAGCTGCTTGAAAACCGGCTTGATTGCCTGCCTGCGAGCATCGAGTTTTCCGGCGTACTTCCAGCGATGATAATGATATCGCAAGTTCAGATTGTTGAATCTAACCAATCGACGATGACCACAACACCGACAACGGTAGGCTCCAAAAAGCCAAACCAGCCCCATCGTCATTCCGATCAGCAGGTAGTGATAGGACTGGCCTTTGAGCGTGTTGTAGTGGTTCTCCGTGCGATGGCAACTGAAACAGTACAACCGCAGGGATTTGCGCGAGCCCCTGTTTGGAGAATTGCCAGCGCTCACGAATCCATCACTGATACCGCGCTGGTATTCATCGACTATGTCGAGTTGCGATTCCTCCGGTTTCAACTCGGTTTCAATCATGGAAACAGTCGGTGGTAACAACGGCCGCGAGGTACGACGTAATGGGCTGGTGCCAGGTCGAAGGATGGTAAAAAAACTTCACAGTTTATTGTATTCGGAATTGTCAATTTTTGGAATGTTGTGACAACGCCACACAGTTGCCTTGTACGTCGAAGGTTCAGGGATATACCGGCAGGCAACAGTTGCGATTTCTGCGAAAAAAACCGGCTTCAAGTGCAGTTTTGCCGCTGAGGTAAGCCGCAATCCAGTCATCGCCCGCTAAATCCGTTTGCAACGAACTGCTAGAAACAACAGTGGCCATGCCGACTTGGTGTGTTCAAGAAAGGAACCGTGCGATTACAACGGTTTTACGGGTCTTTCCATGCCGCGCGTTCATTGTGATGGAAATCAGCCGGTATTTTTGCTTGACGCGCGAGAGGCAGCTAATGGGATTACCCAAATAGAGTACAATAGTCGTCTCCAAATGTTTCGCAGCATTTGTGGACAACTGTTTATTCTGTCAGATTTTCACCTGCCGACCGCCTGGAAGCAGTATCAAAAGGATTCCCGCAAGGTTCGCCGTCAAATCAAATTTCTCAGAACTGTTTGCAAGATGCCGCCGTTGCGATAGTACTCCAATTCGACAGGAGTATCGATCCGCACGACGGCTTCAAATTTCATTGCGCGGCCATCGACCGAAGAAGCTACTACTGTCACCAATGTTCGCGGTTGCAGGTTGTCATCAAGCCCTTCGACCTCGAACCATTCACGGCCAGTTAACCCAAGTGACCCCCAGGTTTGCCCCGCTGCAAATTCAAGCGGCAGAATGCCCATGCCCACGAGGTTGCTGCGGTGGATGCGTTCGTAGCTTGCGGCAATAACGAGTTTGATGCCCAACAACAGCGCACCCTTCGCGGCCCAATCGCGACTGGAACCCGTGCCGTACTCTTCTCCAGCTAGAATAATCAATGGCGTGCCTTCATCCCTGTACCGCATGGCCGCATCATAAATGGTCATTTGATCGCCCGATGGAATGTGAACGGTAATTCCACCTTCGACTCCGGGCACAAGGTGATTGCGAATGCGAATGTTGGCAAACGTACCTCGCACCATCACCCGGTCATTTCCGCGTCTGGCACCATAGCTGTTAAAGTCGCGCGGTGGGATATTTTTACTCTGTAAGTACTTTCCGGCAGGACTGTCTTTGGAAATCGACCCGGCGGGAGAGATATGATCGGTGGTTACCGAATCGCCCAATAGCGCCAGGCATCGGGCGCCGATGACAGGCATGATCGTTCCCGCCCGCGGCTGCAATCCGACCAGAAAAGGGGGCTCCTGAATATAGGTACTCGCGTCACTCCATTCATAGATATCGCCCGATCCAATCTGAATCCTGTTCCAGGTTTCATTGGAATCGAACGCGTTCGAATACTGGTTGGTGAACATGTCTGCTGTGACTGTTTTGTGAATGACATCGGAAATTTCCTGTGACGAAGGCCAGATGTCTTTCAGAAATACGTCGACGCCCGACGGATCGGCCCCGATTGGTTCGCTAGTCAAATCGATATCGGTTGTTCCCGCCAAGGCATAGGCGACGACGAGTGGCGGGCTGGCCAGATAATTTGCACGGGTCAGCGGATTCACGCGCCCCTCGAAATTCCGATTGCCACTCAACACTGATGAAGCCACCAGGTCACCTTCCAGAATGGCATTTGCGATCGGTTCCGGAATCGGTCCACTATTGCCGATGCACGAGGTACAACCATAACCGACGGTGAAAAAACCGAGTCGCTCCAGCGATTCGGTCAGCCCGGACTTATCCAGATAGTCGGTGACAACCCGTGATCCCGGAGCAAGGCTGGTCTTCACGAAGTGTGGAACGGTCAATCCTCGCCTGACTGCGTTTCGCGCCAACAGACCGGCGGCAATCATGACTGAAGGATTACTGGTGTTCGTACAACTGGTAATGGCAGCAATCACCACGGCCCCATGGCCGATCTGGCTTGAATGACCGTTGTTATCAACTGTCGCGACAGTCGAAAGCTGGTCGGCGGACAGTTCGAACCCCCGTTTGGAAATCGGATCCGTCAACGATTGATTAAACGACTGCTTCATGTTCGAGAGTGCGATTCGGTCCTGAGGACGCTTGGGGCCAGCCAACGATGGTTCAACCATGCCGATGTCCAGGGACAGTGTCGAAGAAAAGTTCGGCACCGATTGGTTGTCCGTTCGAAACAGTTGCTGTTCCTTCATATAATGTTCGACCAGAGCGACCTCATCGTCCGTGCGGCCGGTGCGAGAGAGGTAATTCAGAGTTTCGCTGTCGACAGGAAAAAAGCCCATCGTCGCGCCATATTCCGGAGCCATATTGGCCAGCGTTGCCCGGTCTGCCAACGACATGTTGGAGATTCCTGGACCGTAGAATTCCACAAACTTGCCGACCACACCAGCCTTTCGCAGCAGCTCGGTAGCGGTCAACACCAGATCGGTCGCCGTCGTGCCGGCGGATAACGCACCTGTCAATTCAAAGCCGATAACTTCCGGCAACAACATGTAAATCGGTTGACCCAGCATGGCGGCTTCAGCTTCGATGCCCCCCACGCCCCAACCGAGCACGCCTAATCCATTGATCATCGTGGTGTGGCTATCTGTCCCGACGAGCGTATCGGGAATCGCCACAGGTCCGTCATCGGTTTCGCGAATGAAAACACCCTTAGCGAGAAACTCCAGATTGACCTGGTGAACAATGCCGACGTTGGGGGGCACCACTCGAAAATTATCGAACGCCTGTTGTCCCCAGCGAAGGAATTCGTATCGCTCCCGATTGCGTTCGAATTCCAGTTTTACGTTGGCGGCCAGCGCGCCACGAGTACCAAATTCATCGACCTGGACACTATGATCGATCACGAGATCGACAGGAATTAACGGGTTGATCTTTTTAGGATCGCCGCCCAGACGTGCCATTGCCGATCGCATGGCCGCCAGATCCACAACTGCCGGAACGCCGGTGAAATCCTGCAAAACGACCCGTGCCGGTTTGAATGGAATTTCATTTTTGGCCGGTGCAGCGGCTTCCCAAGTGGCCAAGGCTTCAACGTCTTCAGCCCGGACTTGATGCCCATCGCAGTTTCGTAGTACTGATTCGAGCAAAATTCGAATCGAAAACGGCAGCCGGTCCAGGTGCGCGATCCCGGCATCGGCAAGTGCCGATAATCGGTAGATTCCAATTTTTTTTCCACCCACGCGGAACGTGCTTCTCGCATTAAATCTGTTCCAGGAATCCTTCATCATTCTCAATGCTCCACGAGTAATTTGAGTAGTGCAACTTCAAAACTTGTGCTTCGTACTGGTATTTAACAGACATTCTGTTTCAATAGGTGTCAGCCAGAACGGTCCGTCAGACCCGACTTTGAACATTCCGTTCAGCCATGCTCGCGGCACCAAATATACCCATTTTGCGCAAGAGTGGAACGCAAGTGCTCAAGAACGGAAAAACGAACAAACCGGGTCTCAACAGGTTGCCAAAATGCCACAACAAGAATTTTTGAAAAAACTGATTGGGAAATCGGAAGGCCATTGCCGGAATTGGTTCGAACCGGACAAACTGGCTGACGATTCGAAGATTGCCGGTGAATTTGCCGGCGTTCTTGATAGCCGGTTCGTGTGGCACACTTACCAAAGCACAATCCGGAAGAAAACTAGACATGGAGAGGAACTGATTGCATTCAATACAGTAACGAAAGCGTTCTAATCGTCATGGGTCGATGACTTTCACATGAATTATCCGATCATGTTCTCCCTGGGTGAAGCAACGGACGACGGTTTCAAAATTCGTGGGGACTACGACGTTACTGAAGGGCTACCGAAATGGGGTTGGCGAACCGAGCACAAACTGCTTGATGACGATCATTTGACGATCACGGGATACAACATTCAGCCAGACGGCGATCAAGCCAAAGCCGTCGAAACCGTATACCAGCGGGTCCGAAAACTGAGCATGCCCTTTGCTGAATCTTCGGCGAGGACCATGTCAATAGGCGCAGGAAAAAAGGCGTTGAACCGGATTCGATTCAACGCCTCGTATATCCCTGAGCACTGTAGCGGAAAACCACTACAGTGCTCAGTCGAAGCTCAGCCGTGAGCACCTGCCGAAACGGTTGACCCAGAAACCATTGTTTCAGCGGGTTAAAATTGCTCGCACCCAGGAGGGAGGTTTAGTGCCGGATTCCCGCTTCCCAGCACTACCGACTGAACTACAAACTTTTCTTGATGCCAACCGGTGATCCGATCGACGGGGTACATTTACAGGTGTGTGTTTTGGGTCGCAAGACCGATTTATACAAATTCAATTGCTTGCTCAGTGATAGTCTTCAATTTTGAAGATTTCTTCATTGCTACCTGATCTCGACGCGTTGTGGTCGTAAAACCAGGCCTGGCAGATATCGCGGTCGGTGATTGCCCAATTTTCCTGTCCTGCCAAAGCAACTGTTTTTTCGCCACAGCCAGCAATCAAAACGCAATCGTTGGCTCTCGCGCGGGACAGGACCCAATCAATCGCCTTTAAACGGTCAGGCATCACTCGTGCTTTGCCGGGTTGATCGAATCCGTCAAGAATTTGGTGGCAAGGCTCGAAATCTGACAACGAGTTGAGCCGGGATTGAGTGATGATCGGCTTCTCGGTTTTCCGGTCGACGATTTCACCGATACGACGCCGGTCTTGCTGTGACTGAGAATCATCCGTGGAACAGACGCACCAGAGTTTCCCCTCACAAACGCGACTGATCGCCGCAATCGCGCCCGACAATTGATTCGGTGCCAAGGCGGAATCAACCCAAACACCAAATGGCTGACCACAATCGACCCGTTCCAATCGACCAGGAATCGAGGCAGATTCGAGTCCTCTCGCAATTACTTCCAATTCGATACCGAAAGTCAGACCAACTGAGGCGGCTGCCAGGCAGTTGTAAATATGCTGTTTGCCGATAATCGGTGTGCGGACTGGAATCGATTCCATCCCTGCCGATAACATGAATGTTTGCCAACTTTGATTTCGATCGATCAGCTTGGCCATGACTTCGGCAGTCTGGTGAATTCCAAACGTCAGCGTCGGCACGAAAATTTCATCGAGAATTTTTACCGATTCCCGATCATCCGCGTTGACGATCGCGAATCCTGTCGACTTCAAATAATCAATCAGTCGTGTAACAGCACAATGATAATTCGCGGCGGAACCATGGTATTCGATATTACCGCGACGGATGTTGGTGACGACGGCCGTATCGAGAGCCATTCCCGACAGCGCGTGTTGGGCCAACGCGATGCTGGATGCTTCCAATACGGCATGGGAACAATCGCCCAGCACCATTTTGGAAAGCTGTTCTGCGACAATGGGCGATCGATCGGCGGGCTGAGCTGATTCTGGCTGCCGGCCGTAGCAGGTTGCAATCGAAGTTGACAGCCCGGTGTTCAAACTGGCAGTCTGAAAAATGCTGTGAATCAGATGGGAAGTGACCGTTTTGCCATCGGTTCCGGCAACACCGATTGTGGCCATTCGGAGACTGGGATTGCCAGCCAACGCATGGCAGATCTGGCCGTAAGCGGTCCGCGAATCCTGCACGATAAATTGTGGTTTTCCAATCGCCATCAACCGTTCGCCGACGACGGCCGATGCGCCCCGTTCGACGGCCTGAGGCGCAAAATCATGGCCATCGCATTCAGAGTCGACCACTGCGACGAAGACATCATCGGTCTGGCATTCGCTCCACTGTCCACAAGCGGAATGTACGACGACATCGGTGGGACCAACGGTCTTGGCTGCCGGTAAAATATCCCGCAGCTGAATACCTGCGGACATGCTCGCCATGGGACGGGTAATCATCAGGCCTCCCTGCCTGGCTTACGCCACTAAATCCATGTTGAATCAAGTTCAACAGCTTATCCTGCATCCATGCAGAACGTGGTTGATTCTCGTGATGCCCAACAGGGTGTCAAGATAGATTGGGAATTGCGGGTTTCCAAGTGCCAGCACTTCGCGCATGATGGACCCTACAAAGACATCCTGAATTTGAGTAACAGTGTGACTGACGAAGATTTTGATATCGATTCACTTGCCAGCTACTTGCATTTGACGCCCGAACAGGTGCGGAAGATGGTTGATCGGGAACGTCTTCCGGGCCGGCGGGTCAGTGGCGAGTGGCGTTTTTCACGGGCGGAAATCCACCATTGGTTCGAACAGCGAATCGGATTGTCAGACAATAGCGAATTGATCGAAGTTGAACGAGTTCTCGATAACCAGCAGCAGCCTTCAACCGCTGTCGAACTGGATTTGGCACAGGTTTTCTCGCCGGATCGGATTTGCATTCCATTAATCGCCCGAACGAAGAATTCCGTGATCGATCGCATTTGTGAGTTCTCGGCTGAATCGGGGGTGCTCTGGTTGCCTCGGGAAATGGCGGAAGCGATCCGAAATCGCGAGGAATTACATCCGACAGCATTGGAAAACGGAGTCGCACTGTTGCACCCGCGTCGCCCCCAGCCAGCCTATTTTGGTGAACCGTTTTTGTCGCTCGGCATCACGTCCAATGGCATTCCATTCGGCGGACCGCGTGGCTGCCTGACCGATATCTTTTTTTTGATAGCATCTCCAGACGAATCATTTCACTTAAGAATTCTGGCCCGTCTCAGCCGATTGATTCAGATAAATGGCTTCCTCGACGAATTGCGTCGGGCAGGCGAACCCGGCAGCGTGTGGCGATTGATCACCGATGCTGATCGCGCGATTTAGGGCGTCCGGGCTGATGATAATATACCTGTAGGGCGAATTGCTAATTCGTCCGATGAAACGCCGGGACGAATTAGCAATTC
>JBGSXT010000321.1:0-2222 GCA_041751295.1 Mariniblastus sp. | reverse complement strand
GTCGGCGGCGGAGGTCAAGGCGGCGGCGGATTCGGCGGCGGAGGTCAAGGCGGCGGAGGTCAAGGCGGCGGCGGTTTTGGCGGTGGAGGTCAAGGCGGCGGTGTATTCTGCATCGTTGATTCGCTGGACGATCAATCCGATGCACAAACGGACCCACCGTCCAAACGGATTGCCACTCCGGATGGAGAAACCCCGTTGGATGCCTGGTCGGATTACTTTGCCGGCAATCACCCGGCACCGGCGCGGGTCCGTGAAACGGTTCGTCAATTGAGGCAGGAAAAACAGACCGAACAAATCACCGGATTGATTTTGGGCGCGATCCAAAACAGCCAGTCCCAACCCTGGATGTACGAGGCCCTCGTGCTGGCTTTGCAAATCGGCAATCAACCGGAATCGGAAATTGCCCGGGCGCTGGCGTCAGCGGTCGATCTGTCGCAGGACCAGAATGACGTCCTGATCGCGGCTAAATACATGATCGATAGCGGCCTGGAAAAACAGGCGATTCATCTTCTCAAACAGGTTTGCGATTTCGAAACCAACACCCCGGAAGCATTCGTCCTGGCTCTCAGCGCCGCCCAGAAAATTCGCGACGTCGAGGGAATTAAATGGGCAACATTGGGGATTTTGAATCAAGCCTGGCCAACCCATCGTCACGTTGTTAATAAAGCCTGGGCGGTTGCGGCCGGTCTGAAAATAGATTTGCAGAAACAGGGGCTGACTGCAGAGGCCGATGAGTATGGACGACAACTGGACGAAGCGCTGTATCGCGATTGCGTGATCAAAGTCAGTTGGACCGGAGATGCGGATGTTGACATGTTCGTGGAAGAACCAGGTGGCACGATTTGTTCGCGCAGGAATCAGCGAACGACCGCCGGCGGAATCATGATGGGCGATGCCTACTCGACCGACCCGGATAAATCGGGGGAGTGGTCCGAGTATTACGTTCTCCCCCGTGGTTTTTCCGGCGATTATCGTTTGATGATTCGAAAAGTCTGGGGCGATGTGACTGCGAACAAAGTCACGGTAGCCATCTACAGCCATTTTCGAACAGACAAACAAACCAGTGAACAGCGACAGATCAACCTTGGCGAACAGGGCTCGCTGGTCCTGTTCCAACTGGCGGATGGCCGCCGCACCAAATCGTTGGAAGAACATACAATCGAAACGATGGCTGACCAAGAATTTTTTGTCAGCCGCGAGGTTTTGGCCCAGCAGTTCAGCGAAAACTACTCATCGGAAACCGCCAGCGATTATTATGGCTCGCGGAATGGAAGTAACCCAAACGGTTTTGAGGGTGCGGTAATTAATTCTGACGATGTGGACCGCTTGATCAATCTGCCCCGTGCCGTCGGTTACCGACCAGAAATTACACAGCTATTCGAAGGTACTTTCATGACTGCCTCAGCGACCACGGCCGATCGGCTTTACGTATTGGTAAATGTCTCGCCGACCTTCAATCAAATCACCGACGTGAATACGTTCAATATTCTTGGAAACGCCGATACTGCAGGTGGTGCCGGCGGTGGCCTGGGTGGTGCCGGCGGTGGTGGAGGCGGTGGAGGAGGTATCGGCGGAGGATTGTTTTAAACGCAGGAGATGACTGGTTTGGATACGCGTCGGTCAGACCAGTGACTTAAACGCATTCAGCGCCCGTTCACGGCCCTGTTTATAATCCACGATAAACGCGGGATATTCGATGCCCATTTCCTCGATCGATCTAGCCAGCTTTTTTGGATCGTGTAACGCTGACGGAGGCACATCCCGCAGCTCCGGGCACATTTTCCCGATGAATTTTCCTTCCTGGTCAAATCGACTGCTCTGGCTGAACGGATTGAAAATGCGAAAATAGGGGACCGCGTCGGTTCCCGTCGAGGCCGACCACTGCCAGCCCCCATTGTTGGCCGCCAAATCACCATCAATCAGTTGTTGCATGAAATAGCGTTCGCCCCAACGCCAATCAATCAACAGCAATTTGGTCAAAAACATCGCTGTTACCATCCGCAAACGGTTGTGCATCCATCCCGTCCGATTCAGTTGCCGCATTCCAGCATCAACGAGCGGATATCCGGTCCGACCCTGTTTCCACGCTTCAAAATCGCTTTCGCTGGTCCGCCAATTGAGCTTTCGCGTTTTCAATTTGAAAGGTTGATGCCTGGATACGCGCGGACAGGCGACCATCACATGCGTATAAAAGTCCCGCCAGGCAAGTTCTGAAATCCAGA
>JBGSXT010000320.1:0-9024 GCA_041751295.1 Mariniblastus sp. | reverse complement strand
GTCTGCCAATTCCGCCACACCCGCATGTCCATTTTGTCGATCCTACGACGCCAATGCAAAATTATCGTTGAAATCCCGATTTTTCATAAATTTAGCTATTTGACTGGATGGATCAAGGCCACCAACTCGAATCGCTTCCGGGTACACGGTGTTTTGCACACACATCGTTTGCGACAATTGAGCCGGTATTGTCGGACATTCGGATTGATTGGGATTCTTCCTTGCCTAAAAAGCTGATTGATTTATGATAGAAGCGAAATGGAATCAGCGGATCGATCAAGCCGAATTCGCAGGTTGCCTGTCGAAGGGTGGACCCGATTCAGGGCGATGCATTGTGAATTTGAAAGAGAAATAATGAAATTCCTGTTGGCAGCCAGTATTGTTTTGGTGTGCACCTGCACCAGTTTCGCGGATTTCAATTTTTCAGCGTCCGAATCAGGTTCCGGCTATCCGCACGGATTGTTGTCACCCACTTTCGGAAGTACCTATTTCATTGCCCCAGGTGCAGGCACTGCGTCCGGTTTTCAGTTGGCTGGCGGTCCTTTCTCGGATTCAATCATCAATGGAGCCGGTGAGTTGATTGGGCCTGATTTGAGTGGAAACGGTCTGATCGTCTCTACGGATTCTTTAACGCAAAATTCCGCGACAAATTTTGATCTGGTTTTTCGACTGGCTACAACCGTCGGAGGCAATATCGCTCCGACTGGCGTCGTGGGTGAATCGGGCGTCGAATTGACAACGCTGGGCCTGTTCGTGGGCGGTGGCATAAATCCTGTCGATTTGGATACGCCGATTTTTGCGAATACTGCCGAGATCGAAGTTTTCAATCTGGCCAATCAAAGCATCGGGATCATCGATGTGATCGGGCTGGGTAATTTTACGACCGGAGTTGGCGGTGGTTGGGATGGATCACTCGGTTTGAATTTTGGTAATCAGATCCAAATCGGAGACGTCGGGGCGATCGAATTCAGAATCAATTTTGACACCGTCGTCGTTCCCGAGCCGGTATCCACCGTGTTGGCGGCGACCGCTGGTTGGATGGTATTACTTCGTCGAAAGCGATTTGCCTGAGCTGGCTTGAATCGGATTCGGCGGGCTGCAGTTGAAAATTGACCCGAGTATTTTTTCAGCGGCTGGCGGCATCGGTTGTGCATCTTGATGGCTGATGCGAAGGATCTTCATTCTGCTCGCTGCGTGACGGTCACCCGACCGATTCCTGGATTTGGAATACGTTCGCCTATTTCCCTACTGGAAACCGCTCGATTGATTTTCCCGGTGTCAAGATTCGCAGTTGTCTGTCGTTCAGAAAAGCCTGTCGACCCGCCACGATCGTAGATTTGTTGACCTATGCAACGCCTATCCGTTATACTCTCGTTCATTGACCGTTTCAAATAATAGCTGAACGACAGGAAACTGACATGGCGACCGCAACAACATCGGGGATTTTCGATGACATCACGCAATGCATTGGCAATACGCCCCTGGTCCGTTTGAGACGGATTACAGACGGTTGCGTCGCCAGTGTGGTTGCCAAAGTCGAAAACATGAATCCTCTTTGGAGCGTCAAAGATCGAATTGGTCGGGCAATGATTGATGCCGCCGAACGAGACGGCAAGATCAACGAAGACACGATCATCATCGAACCGACAAGCGGCAACACGGGAATCGCGCTCGCCTATGTCTGCGCTGCACGAGGATATAAGCTCAAAGTCTGCATGCCCGAAAGCATGTCGATCGAACGCCGTCGCTTGTTGAAAGCACTTGGCGCAGAAGTCATTTTGACTCCGGCTGCTGAAGGTATGCCTGGTGCTGTCCGCAAGGCAACTGAACTGGCGGAAGCAAACTCCAACTACTTCATGCCGCAACAGTTCCGCAATCCGGCCAACCCGGAAATTCATCGCCGAACGACAGCCGAAGAAATATGGCGCGATACCAACGGCGAAATTGATATTCTAGTTTCCGGAGTCGGCACGGGTGGCACAATCACAGGGTGCAGTGAAGTTCTGAAACGGAAGAAACCGGGAATGATTTCAATTGCCGTTGAACCCGCAAACAGTCCGGTAATTACTCAACGTAAGAACGGCAAAGCTCTGCAACCAGGAAAACATACCATCCAGGGGATTGGTGCCGGGTTCATTCCAGACGTGCTGAACGTTGACATTGTCGACGAAGTTGTACTGGTCCAGGACGAAGCTTGCGTGCAAATGACCCGTGACCTGTCCACGAAGGAAGGGCTGTTCTGCGGGATCAGCTGCGGGGCCGCCGCCTGGGCTGCGATTGAAGTTGCAAAACGACCAGAGAATGACGGCAAACTGATTGTTGTTATCTTGCCCGATCTTGGCGAACGTTATTTGTCGACAACATTGTTTCCAGGCGAATAGTTGGACAAGGACAGAACCACTTTGGCATTGTTAACAGAACGAATCGCAAGTTTTGAAGTTGCACTTCTCAGTTGAAAAAATCAAGTTGCATTGGGGATTTCTACATCAAAACTCGATTCCCATGGTTCCAAATTCAAGCACGATGCACGAGCGAGTGTGTCGGCTCTCCCTGCAAAAACTCCCTTGCTGGCGCCGCGTGCTCATCTGGGTGCAACTTCAAAAAGCGCAAACAAAAGCGCAAACGATAGGGTAAGTTGCGACACATTCACTCGCTTGCGCTTTTTGCTGGTATTGATCAGCGATTCCAATACATAGTGGCGCTATCCAGCCAGTTTCACAACTACTGGTTGCACGAGATTTGAGATTTGGCATTACCAGATCCTAAAAGCAGCCGAGTATTAGAACCGTTTTGTTGTTCCTGTTGCGACTGGCACATTAAATATTTGGTCAAATAGTTTCCGGTTGGCGACGCGAAAGTCCGTCACCGATTGTGCCAACACTTCCGGATCGAATTTCAACAGGTAGGCGATCTTTTGCAATTCGTTTCCTTCAGGAAAGTCGTGCCGTGCCGTCGCATCTATCAACCGCAGCCGGGCTTCGATGCCTCGCAGAAATTGATAGCTTTCCATCAAATAGTTTCCAGATTCCTGATCCACAGCGCCGCATTCCATCAATGATCCGATGGCTGCGAGTGTGCCGGGAACCAAAATAATCGGATGCTGCTTTGCGTGTTTGAGCTGTAGCATCTCGACGATGAATTCGATGTCAGCCGTGCCGCCAATCCCGCGTTTCAGGTTTTGCGGTTTGCTGTTATCCTGCATCCGTAATCGCATCTCATGAATCTCCGCGGCCATGGCAGTTTGCCAAGGTTCTGCTGTAATGGCTTCCTGTACCAACTGCATGACGGTCAAACACAAATCCGGCGTGCCGAAAACGGGGCGAGCTTTGCAGAGGGCCAGGCGTTCCCACAATTGACCTTGGCCGGAAGCAAAATATCGTTGGAATTCATTGAACGAAACGGCGAGTGCACCACTCTTTCCCGTCGGACGGAGTCGGCTATCCAGCTCATACAATTTCCCGCTGGGGCTGGAATGTGAAATCACTTTCGAAATTGCGGCAGCGAGTCGGCTGTAAAAATGCTGGCTTGATGTTTCCAGCCACGCGTTTCTTTCATCCGAGCTGTCATACAAAAAAACGACATCCAGATCACTGTGGTAGTTAGGCTCCCGGCCTCCCAGTTTTCCCAGCGCCAGAATGACAAACGAATTGCCGTTGCGAATCTGCTCAGGGGGCGTATCCGGGCGGGCAAACTTTCCTGCCAGCTTCCCGAATTCGACGTGGGCCAGCCGTTCGACACAAACTTCGGCGATATCCGATAGTGCCCGATGTGTTTCCTGAATCGGATCGCGACCGGCAAGATCCCGAATCCCGACTCGTAAATGATGCACGTTCTTGAAGCTGTTGAAGATCGGTTGCGGGTCTTCCGCTCCTGTCAACAGATCATCGAGGTTCATACGCAGCCATTCAATCGTCGGCAACTCGATCATCAACAGGGAATCGATCAATTCATCGATCATGCCTGGGTGATGCCGAATTATCGCACACAGGTAATCGCTGGATGCGCAAAGCCGAATGAAGAGTTCGAGTGACGGTTGGTTGAAGCTGAACAATTCCCAGAGCGCCGCTTTGCCGCCAATGGCGTCAGCGACCTGGCTCAGCGACACCAGCGTAAAATCCGGATTGGGCGTTTGGGAAATCTCCTGGAGCAGCGGCTGGATGATCGCCGCCAGAAAATGGCGGCAGCGACGGGACGACAGGAACATGGCGGACTCGCTCGCCAAACTCTTCAGCAATTGGCTGGCCCCCGCAGGATCCTGGAAACCGAACTCGCCCAAAACCTTGGCGATGGATTCGGGCGACAGGTCGGGCTGCAGAATCAGATCCACGGCGTTGATCTCTGGAGCAGCATTTGCCAGGACACCCGGGTCATCTTTGAACGCATTGTGAAGCAGATGATTCAAGATCTGGTTGTTGACTCCGGTAATTTCCTGCAAGTCGGCCTGAAACTGTACGAGCACCGCCAAACCAGAATCTTGCTTGTATCCCATCCGTTTCGCGGTTCGGGCAACTTCATGGGGATCATCCGGTAACGTGTGCGTTTGCAAATCAAACATGATTTGCAAACGATGCTCCAATTGACGCAGCCAGCAATAATTCTGGCGCAACAGATCCGCTTCCTGCAAATTCAGGCAATTGGCCTCGGCCAGCAATCGAATGGCGTCCAATGTGTTTGGGGTGCGGACCGTAGTGATCGCTCCGCCGTTGAGCAGCTGCAAGAACTGGATCGTGAACTCGATGTCCCGAATCCCACCATAACCGGTTTTAATATTGGTTTTGTCCTGGCCGGAAACAACGGCTCGATGTTCGATCTGGCGTTTCAAAGCCCGGATGCCGGCGATATCAAATCGGTTGAGAATCGGGCGGTAAATCCAGGGCATCAGACTTGATAACAGTTCGTTGCCAAAGTCCAGGTCGCCGGCGACAGGCCGAGCTTTGATCAATGCCTGTCGTTCCCAGGTGCGACCCAGCAAATCGTAGTAACGCAGAAACGATCGTCGATTGCAGCAGATCGGTCCGGTTCTCCCTTCGGGTCTGAGTCGCATGTCCACCCGAAATGCTGCCCCCATCGAAGTGGTTTCGTTCAACAGTTTGATCGTTTCGCGGGTGACCCGTTCAAAATACTGTTGACTGGATTTGTTCGCTGGGCTGACAGGTCCGTCGGCTTCGTAGACAGCGATCAAATCGATATCACTGGAGTAGTTCAACTCCAGGCCACCCAGTTTGCCAAGCGCGAAAATCACAAATCGGCACGCAGATCCGTCCTCGGACATCGGCGTTCCCCATTTGCGCGACAGGCTATCACGGGCAAATGACAGTGCGGCATCGATGATGGCGTCGGCAACGAATGAAATCTGTTGCGTCACCTGTTCGATTCGATGTCCGACAATCAAATCTCCAAAAGCGATCCGCAGAGTTTCATGATGCTTGAAGCGACGCAGGATTTGCATTGCGTGCAGGGAATCAGCGGTGAGTAAGACCCGGTTTCGCAATGTCGCGACCAGGAAATCCCGCGAGTACAACTGGCCCTCGGTCAAACGCAGATAGTCGTAACTCTCCCGGTCTCGAATCAACAAATCGCTCAGATACTGACTGGCTGAAAACAGCTTCAACAGTATCGTCAGCGAAGTGGCATCACGCTGAAAAAGCGAGCCAATGGCAAGTCGACTGCGAGCCGCCAGAACGAATTTTTCCAGATTGTTGAGGGCCCGATCCGGATCACTGGCAACCGCCAATTCCGACTTGAGTTGTTCAGCAAGCGACGCGACCTGGTCCAACGTCATCCCGCTGCGGGCAATCGCCTGCAGATTGGTCGCTGCCCGTTCGAGATTTTGAAGGCCCGCGCTTTTCAACCAGCTGGCGGATTGCTCGGGTCTGTCCAGGAGTTGGGTCATGTCGTTGACGTGCATGCATCAACTTCCGCAGCAAAGAATCAGAGTGCCCGGCGGTATTTCTTCTTGGACGTTTTCTCTCGCGAAGTCGTCTGTTCGCGCCCACACTGTTCGTCGATCCAGATTTGAACAGGGTGTTTCAGCAACGGTTTGTTGATCTTCTGTTCTATCCGGGACAACTCGCCTCCTTGTGCCGGCGTGATCAGAGTGTAGGCAACTCCCGCTCTTCCCATCCGCCCCGTGCGTCCCACCCGATGGACATAGTCGTCACTCAATTCGGGCACATCAAAATTGACGATGTGGGAGATATTCGTGACATCGATGCCGCGACCGACGACATCCGTTGCCACCAGATAGCGAATCTGCTGCTCGCGGAACATTTTCATCATGCGATCGCGCGCGCCTTGAGCCAGATCACCATGAATCGTGCCGACGGAATCAAATTCGCCAGACTTCAACATTTTGCGATACAGCCGCTCGGTTCCCAATTTGGTTCGACAGAAGATGATCGCCTGGTCCGGACTCTCGGTTTTCAGCAACTTGATCAGAAACTCGAACTTCAGATTTTCCGGAAGCGTAACATAGAATTGGTCAATCGTTTCGACGGAAATCTGTTTTTGCGAAAAGTCAACCAGTTTCGGCCGGTACATGTATCGTTTAGCCAACATCACAATCGGGGCAGGCAACGTTGCGCTGAACAACAATGTCTGCCGTTCCTTGGGACATTGCCGCAGGATTTTTTCGATATCCGGTCGAAAGCCGATATCCAGCATTCGATCGGCTTCATCGAGAACAACAAACCAGAGATTTCGCACGTCCAACGTACGTCGCTGCAGATGATCGATCACTCGACCGGGCGTGCCGACAACAATATCACATCCTTCCTGCAACCGATTTATTTGCTGTCGGATTGGACGACCGCCGTACAGGCAGCAACATTTGATATCCCGGTCTTCAGCCAGTTTCCCAATCTCTTTTTCAACCTGTACCGCCAATTCCCTGGTGGGAGTCAAGACCAGAGCCTGAGGCACGCCACGTTTGTCAGACTGGTCGAGCTGCTCAATGATCGGAATCCCGAACGCAGCGGTCTTTCCCGTTCCGGTTTGTGATTGACCGATGACATCATGCTCTTCCATGATCAGCGGAATCAGGCCGGCTTGAACCGGAGTTGGTTTGTCGTAGCCGACGCGATTCAGGGTAGCCATCATCGCCGACGAAAGCTGCATTTTTTCAAACGAAAGTGCCTGTTTGCGGCTGGTTGCTGGTTCGGTCACAAATTCAATTTACAGGAGAAGTAGAAGGCAAAATCAGAAATACCGGGATGCGAATCCGGCTTGAGCGGAATCCGCTGGCCCCCGGCCAAATCACCCAATCAACGGACAAGACTGGTTTCAAACGGTCACCTAGGCTAGCCTCCATGTGCGATTTGGTCAACGCTATTTGGTTGGTCGGTCTGCCCTCAGGAATAGAATGTGATCGAAAGTTTGTTTGAATTGCTGTCCCGTTGTGCTGAAAACAACAGAAAAGACAGCGCGATATTGAATTACGCCACCAAACTGCCTGAATTGAACGAGCAGGCAACCAACGAACTTTTCAGTCGGCTACAGGATTTTGCCAAAGCAAATGACAGCTCGATATGGCCAAATCTGTTTGCCTTGTTGTTTGGACAGGTGGCATTGTTGCGCGACAACGCAGCTGGTGGCAGTTGGCCACCCCCAGCCAATATTGAAGATCTCAGGTTAATCTACAGGCAATGCCCGGCAGAACATCCGTTGCGAAATCAGCTGTTGGCGGTCGTGGCAAACGTAGACGATGAGCGTGGTTTGAAGGTCTGGAGCGAGCTGATTTGTGATGATCCTCCGCATACTGCCGAGGGTATTGGACTCGCTTTCGGTCCGCTGGCCAGCGGCAACCGAGCGTTGGATGGAGAATTCCTGACTCGACTCATACTGCATGCAACTGACAATCTGTACGTCGCGGCGGCGGTTTACGAGTTGGCCAACCATGCATTTCGATCCGGGAAAGCTGCGACACACCCCGCTGCCAATCGCCGAGGTCCGATCTGCGAACTGCTCAGAAGTCTCATTGATCGGCTGGCTCAAATTGAGAACGGCGAAATCCCTGCCGGTTTGCCAACGGAGCGAGTCGCAGAAACCGTATCCAATTCTGTCTCGTTGATAATTGCGTTGACCGATACAGTCGCGTTGTTGAAAGAGGACCGGGCGATTGGCAAATTGAATCAGGCCTTGCAATTGCGTCATCGCCGAATTCAGGTTGAGGCAGCAGCCGCATTGGCGCGTATGGGGGACGAAAACGGAAAGAGACATTTGATTGAAAGCGCTCAACATCCGGTCGTTCGCCAGCGGGTGATCGCCTACGCGGAAGAGCTGGGGTGTGAGCGGGAAATTTCGCTGGAACTGCGTGGACCGATTGCAACCGCTGAGAGCCATTTGGCGATGTGGCTGGCCCAACCTGAGCACATGGGACTCGCGCCGACCAGATTGCAAATGATCGATCAGCGGAAATTGTACTGGCCCAGTTATGATGATCCGGTCCCCTGTTTTCTGTTCCGATTCGAATACGGCACTGGAGATTCGTTCTATGAAAACGTGGGGATCAGTGGTCCGTTAACGCACGCCTTTATCGCCGACATCACCCGGCTGTTGGCGGAAGACCAGTATGCCGCTTTTGCCGGCTGGCAAACCGTCAATCAAGAGATTTATGTGATACCCTTTGAACGGGCAGTAACATTGGTGGCTGCCGAAACGGATCGCCTGAAACACCTGCTGGCCGAACAGTCGCTTGAGATTGAGACCATCGAGGTCGTTTCCAGTTTTTTTGGAGAGTATGGACTGGTGGCTACCGGATCCCGGTCAGGCGAAACAGGAACCTGGATCGTGGATCGGGTAACTGTCGATTGGATTCCGCACGGCAATCACCAAGCGCCGGTCGATTGGCAACTGGCATTGAATATTTGGCGCGGGCGAAGAATTCTGGCCACATTCAATCCGGCCTTTTCCAGATGACATGGAATTCGCTAAGCTGATAAGTATCGTTCGGATTTTTTGTCCCGGTTGGCTTAATGAAATATTGGTTTCGATGACCGCGAAATCCGCATGCAAATCCAATTCAAG
>JBGSXT010000319.1:0-2687 GCA_041751295.1 Mariniblastus sp. | reverse complement strand
CGCCATCGGGCGCCGATGTGACAAAATAGCAATCATTTTCATTTCTCGATTGGGTTACCGATTGTGGTTCAGAACGACAGGACGCGAACACGGCACGTTGGTCGCTCCTCATTTTCGAGCCCAAGGCTTGACCAGGCAAGTCCTTGTCGATCGCGATAAGTCACGTGGGTCAACGGCAAACGTTTCATGAACCCCGTCAAGTCGCCATCGTTGTTTCACTGTCGAACCACGTCGACAGTAGTTCGTTCAATTCCATTAGACTCAGCACCAATCCCGCCACAGCAAGCGCGATCCCCAATATCGACAGGCGTTTCCGTTTCGACCTCAAACCATAAATTCCGAGCAAGATGGCGATCATCGCATTGATCGATGACCAGGGAGTGATCATCGCACCGATGATTGACCAGGCACCCAGCACCAGTGCTCCAACTGCCCCGCCGATCGCGGACATGTTCTGGAATTCGACAGCGATGTTGACGGGAGCGGAAGCTGACAACAGTCTTCCTGATGTTGGGTTCGGATCATTCCCGCGAGCGGTGGATTCAGAGCCATGCAGAAACGGATTCTGAAATTTTCCCGTTTGCAATGTTTCTGAATTGTTTTCGGTCAGGCTCATATTGCTTTGCCGGTCGAGATTGCCCTTGACAACCTCAGCGACGAAGGGAGTTTCTTCAGGCGGCAACAGGCGATACTCGGTCGATTCTTCCCCTTCGACCGCAAGGGGACTGGATTGCGAATTGTCAGGTGAAGGAATTCGACTATCGTCGTTTTCACTTTCTTCCCCATCGTCCTGATCATTCTTTTTTCCGAAAATATGTATTTCCTTTTTCGAGTTCGCTGCCAACCGGCTTTCATTTTGATTTTACTCCGGGATAATCGGATGGCAACCGGCGCGATCCGCCCGAATTACTTCCCTGCCTTGAGCCAGAATCGAACAGAATGGATATCATGACGGACGGGCAATCATCAGCATCGACAATGCATTGCCCCGCCGATGGTCGTCGTTTCATTACCCATTTTGAAAGTGCCATTCAACCAGGCGTTATTCTGCCGGCGGATCGGATTCAGTCGATGCATGCCAATCGACCGCTCTGGTCGAGATACGATTTGGATGCGGTTGCCAATGCGATGACCAAGGAAGTTCTCGCCAGTCGGCCGAGTGGTATGTGGCGGTACCGCGAACTGCTGCCGATCGGCAACGCAATTCAGCCCGTTACCATGGGCAAGTCGATGAGTCCAATTGTTCCCTGCCCCGGACTGGCGTCTGCCTACGGGCTGAAGCACGTTTGGATCAAGGACGAATCGCAGCTGCCCACATGCAGTTTCAAGAGTCGCGGATTGTCCCTGGCGGTAACCATGGCCCGCCATTTCGGCATAAAACGGATTGCGATGTCGTCTAACGGCAATGCAGGTGGCGCAATGGCGATGTACGCCGCTCGAGCCGGGCTCGAGAGTGTTGTGTTCATGCCGTCTGACTCAATGCCGGTTCATCTCAGTGAGTGTCATTACAGTGGCGCGAAGCTGTTCTTGACCAATGGCCTGATCGACGAAAATGGGGCAGCGATCCGCCAGGGCCACGATAAGGGCCTTTGGTTTGACATTTCGACAATGAAAGAACCGTATCGGCTGGAAGGGAAAAAGACGATGGGTTTGGAGTTGGCCGAACAGTTCGATTGGCAATTGCCGGATGTGATTCTGTATCCGACTGGCGGTGGCACGGCACTGATTGCTATGTGGAAGGCGTTCCAGGAATTGCGCAAAATGGGATTCCTGACCAGCCAAACCATGCCTCGAATGATTGCCTGTCAAACGACCGGCTGCATGCCAATCTACACGGCATTTCAAAATGGCGAACGGTTCGCCAAGCGACATGAAAATGCCTCGACAATTGCGACTGGCATGCGGGTCCCCGTCGCGCTAGGTGATTTCATGATCCTGGACACGATCGCCGAAAGTGGTGGATTGGTACTGGCTGCCAACGAAGGAGATATCCCCCAGTTTCAAAAACAGGTGGCGTCATTGGAAGGGATGATGATTTGTCCGGAAGCAGCAACCTGCATCGACGGCCTCGCGCAACTGGTGGAATCAAATCAGATTTCACCGGAAGATCGAGTCGTGATCTTCAACACGGCAGCTGGTCAGAAATATTTCAGCAGCCAGAATTTCGATTTGCCGAGTCTGGACGTTTCCAAGCCGATCGATTGGGATTCTTTTGAAGATTCCTATTTGAAATAGAACCGCGAAGATATTGCCTGAATAGTACGTTCGCGTTGGTTTGAGCGTCAAAGCATTGCTGCCCAAATCCGCGTCCCAGGTGTTCGTGTTCGAGTCGACTAACTTGCACTCCCGGGACCATTTCGACGTTTCAACCTTCGGCTTGCAAGGCCAGGGCCTGTCCCTGCGCCAGCGAGCCGCAGATCAGGTGCGACAGCCAGACATCGGATTTGCTGAAGTACCGTTTGGCCTTGTACCAATACAGTTCATGGTTGGCTTCGCGTTGCAGCTGCCGAACATCGGTCGACCATTGTTCCCCATTGCGGACTAGTGCTGCCCCTTGCCCGACAAAATACCGGCTGACATAGGCGACCGTTGCGCGGGATGGGTCAATCACATGATCGACAGCAGCGTTGGGCAGCCACCGGCCGACAAGTTTTTCCGACAACATTCGGCGAAACATTTCCAGTTCA
>JBGSXT010000318.1:0-3220 GCA_041751295.1 Mariniblastus sp. | reverse complement strand
GTGGTCATCACAGGAAAGGATCCAATCTCCTCGCCAAATGACTTGCAGTTGTTTTTGTGATGGTCGTCATGCGAACTTTTCCACATCGAAGGCGGACTCAGAACCATCATCCCAAAACTGGTCATCATCCATTTGGCCAGTTTTGAATTCCGCAAAATTGCGCCATGGTAGTAATCGTGATACAGTACAAACATGCGGACCATGACAAACCCGGCCAGAATGCTGCTGGAAATACTGGCGATCCAGGAGTGATGAAAGATTGGAATCAACATCAGCAGGATCAACAAACTGGCCGTCGAAACCATGTGCCACCAACTTGTCAGCCTGTGTTCAAAAGCATACTGCTTGCTGGCAATTAACAATTCTTTCCCACTTCGATCCATCTACCGCTCCGATCGCGAATTAACCAATTGGTCGCCAAGAAAAACAAACAGGCAGGTAAAATAAACCTGCAAAGATGGCCTCACCAACGTCGGTTTCCGGATCCATCGAGTTGTAACGGGCAAATTGGAACTCGATGAAAGACAGTCTGGTTGGAAAAACTGGCCATGCAATTCAGCAAAACAGCCGCCAAAGCATTTTGGCAATCTTGAAGAGAACTCGTTCGGTGAGTTCAATCAAGTAAAGAAGTCTATGATCATTATCGACATCTGCCAAGACATCTGAGGGCAAGTTTCCCGGCGCGTCGCGCTTCAAAAGACGACCCCCCAACCACCGTTTCAACCTGGACAATGGCAAAAAATCATTAGTTTTTGCGGCCTGCGATCGATAATTTAGATCAAACTATTCTATAAAAAGTACTTTCTCGGCAGCGAAATAGGGTGCTTCCAAGCTAGTTTGCGATTCCGCCCAATCGTCGCAAACTACCATTAGCCAGTTCACGTCGACCGTTGGGAAACAGAACACTGACCCGATCTTCCCGTCAATTGCTTGGCAGTTTTTCAACATTCAGATCGCAATCAACGAGGCCAACAGCTCCGTTTTGCCGCGAACCAATACCTGTTCGCAGGATCAGGCGACTCCGATCATAGCAAGTATTTTGTAGATTTGACGACGGTGGATTTTTTGATGGGCTGTCGCCAAACAATGCCAGGCATGGCCGTCCAGTTCGCCGAACCATGGATGCAGATGGGTCAGGCTAGTTCGCAGTGGTTGGTGTGATTTTGCGAACGACCAATATCTGCGGTTGGTCTCCCGGAATCTCTCGATCGCTTCCGCACCGGCATTTTCATCCGGCTGGAAATCGGCTAACACTATTTTTCCGAAAGGTTGGCTGCCCGCCCGCAATGAACGGACCGTTTCCATGATCGCTTTGTTGACGATCGCTAAATGTTCCAGCACCATCAACACGGACCAGTTGCGACTCGAATCCTGTAGTCCCTGCAAACGGGGAATTAGAATTTCCTGGGACAATAAACCGATATCGTTGCTGTCGACAATTTCCAAAATGTCGCGCGAAGACGTCTCGAACCCGGACAGCGCGGATTGGTCTGATGTCACAGAGCAGCCAATTTTGAAGAACAGGTTCAAATAGAACTGTTCAAAAGCTGGCAATCCGGAATCCGAAGGTTCAAGCTCGGGCATCGACACGAAAGCGGGAGAAATTCAATTCGTCAAAACGGCTGATCATGTAATACTCGTGTTGATTGGCAACGGGGCGGTTTCCGGGTCGGCTACTCAATGCCGTCAGCATTCCGGCCTCTCTCGCCGCGTCGAGTTCCTCGGCCACATCACTGACAAACACAACCTGCACAGGATGCAATCCGGCATCAGCTGCGATCGCGCGATAGCTGTCAGCCTGTTGCTTTGGGCCAATGGTCGTATCGTAGTGGGCACTCAACAGCGGCAACAGATTGCCGGCGACGCAATGCCCGAAAAAAAGTTTTTGGGCCTGCACGCTACCCGAAGAATAAATGCGAACGTCGATGCCACTGGAAATCCAATTTCTGATGGCGGGCTCAACATCGTCATACAGATGGGCAACCAGTTGTCGGGACTCGAATCCTGCTTTCCAAATCGCACCTTGAAGCTGTTTCAGTCCGGTTGATTTGACATCCCTGTCCATTAACTGACCAACGGCATGTTCAACTTTCCGGCGCGATGCTGATAAAGAATCGCCCAGCCAATCTTGCTTGGAATTCTGTCCCAGTTCCGCCGCCAGCAGCGGCAAACACTGCTGCACCGAATCTGACTCCCAATTCTGTTCAAGAAACCCGGCCAGATTTTCGCGAATATAGGGAAACATCACGTCGTACACAAAACTGATCGACGATGTCGTTCCTTCGATGTCCAGCAAAATGCACTG
Source organism: Mariniblastus sp. (assembly GCA_041751295.1). Classification (GTDB taxonomy): domain Bacteria; phylum Planctomycetota; class Planctomycetia; order Pirellulales; family Pirellulaceae; genus Mariniblastus. Next base: position 915 of record JBGSXT010000318.1, on the reverse strand, counting down.
CGGCCGATTCACAGTTTTACGACCGGCTCGAATTCACCAATTGTTGGACGTTCGACGAAACCGCGCCCCAAGCATAACGGCTGATACTGCGCATGCACGGCAGCTTCTTCGTAATGCGGTGCCCAGCCCGTGATGTCTTCAAACAGTCGAATGCAACGAATGGTTTTTTCACCGCACAGGTTGAACCAGTGCCGAGTCCCGTTGGGCACACTGATCAAGTCACCAGCCGTGACGGTGATGCTGAATACCGGACCATTCTCCGGATTGATATGAAACAGCCCACTCCCTTTCACCGTAAAACGGACTTCGTCTTCGGTATGAAAATGTTCTTTGTCGAATCTGGCCAGCAGCTCATCGATACCGGGCGTTTCGGGAGTGACGTTGATGACATCCGCCGTCACGAAACCACCGGCCGACTTGAGCCGCTCGATTTCCGGTTCGTAGGCAGCCAGAATCTCTTCGTTCGTGGCGTCCGCACCGATGCGGCCTTCGACATCCCAATGTTCATATTGAATGCCATAACGACTCAGGAATCGGGCGATCTCGCCGGAATCGGAAATGGTCTGGCCTGATTCGGGCACGTGAACTGCTGCCATGATTCTACTCCGGGTTTTTAAATGAGCGCGGCCGTGCAGGACCGTTCAACAACCTGCAATTTTACAGATTTGGGAACCATTGAGCAGTCGCATTTACCCGCTGAAATCGGTTTTTCTGCCAATGACTTCAAACAAAAATTCGAAAATCTCCACATGCCGCCGCGCGCTGGCGATTTCGTTGCCCCAAGTATACAATCCGTGGTTGCGGATCAGGAACCCGTGTGTAATTTCCTGCGGACTGCTTTTAAGCCGCTGGCAAACCTCTGCCGCCAGTACCGGAATGTCCTGAGTATTGTCGAAGATCGGTACCCACAACCGG
>JBGSXT010000317.1:0-11559 GCA_041751295.1 Mariniblastus sp. | reverse complement strand
GAGTATCCGTCGAGCATCATCTGAACCGCCTGTTGTTTTAATTCACGCGTAAACGTCCGACGATTAGGCTGGACTGTTTTCCTTTTCCTGTTGGCCATCGTGACCCTCCTGTAGGTTGGATGCCAGCCTACAATCTTAGAGGTTCGCGCGCCCGTCAAGTCTGGGCCACCTAAAGGGTCTCAGTTTTCAGGAACCAGAGTCCTAGGTGCCTGTTCTGCCAGCGAAGGCTGATTGAGTTCAGCGGTCGGTTTCCTGCTGCGAAGCAGATTACTGAGATCATCCAGATAGGAGTAGATCACCGGAACGGCCAGCAGGGTCAGCAATAATGAGAGCGTCTGTCCACCGACGGCCAGAACGGCAATCGATCGACGTTCTTCAGCGCCTGGACCGGTTGCAATCAACAACGGAAACAAACCGGCAACAAATGCGATAGTCGTCATTAAAATCGGTCTCAAGCGATCCCGATTCGCCTGGATGATGGCCTCGGCACGCGGCACTCCTTTGGCAACCAGCGCGTTGGTGTGGTCAACCTGCAGGATGGCCGCTTTCTTGACGACTCCAAACAAGACCAAAATGCCCAGAGCGGAATAAACGTTCAGCGTTTCGCCACCGAAATAGATGCTGATTAAGCCAAACGGCACGGCCAGGGGCAATGTGAACAGGATCGTTAAAGGATGCAGCAAGTGTTCGAATTGTGCTGCCAACACGATGTACATGAAGATGAAAGACAGCACAAAAATCCAGCGGAATTCCTGCAGTGTCTTTTCCAGCTCGCGGCCCTTCCCCATCACCCGGGTTTCGAAACCGGGTGGCATGCCAATCTCATCGACTGCCGACTGAATCGCTTTGACCCGGTCCCCAATCGAGTAGCCCGGCGCAAGATTGGCTCGAATTGCAACCATCCGCTGCCGATCGAGTCGGTCGATTCGCGCGGCAGATTGGCCGGACGTAAAATTGACTACATTGTCGATCCGAATCAACGCACCTACTGATGGAAGGTCCTCTCCAAATGCAAGGGAAGCCTGCTGAACGGAATTTGGTTTGGAGCGGACGTAAAGTTGGGAGATGGATTGGACATCATTGCGATCCAAGCCAACGAGCCTCAATTCCACGTCATAGGCGTCATCGACATTCTCGTCCCGATAGCGGGAGACGCGGTCATCGCCACCCACTGCAACGCGCAACGTATCGGCAATCTCCTGAGCATCCACTCCCATCGCGGCAGCCCGCTGTCGATCGATGGAAACCAATAAATCCGGCTTGTCCAATCGCAGCGTGGTGTCGACATCGACGATTCCGGGTATATGCAAGGGATCGCCTGGCGGGAGCATCAATCGTTCCCGGAGCAGTTCCGAAAATTCGCCCAGACTCTGGATATCCGGACCCGTTATCGAGAAATCAATATCGACCGGAGCGCCTTGCCGCAAGGACGTTTGGTTTCGCACCGAAGCTCGCACACCCGCCAGGCCTCCAAGACGGTCACGAACTTCGTTCATTTTATCGCGCTGCGAGAAATTTCCGCGAAAGGCGGCCTGCGTGTCGCCCCGAAGAAGCCCTTTCCAGAACCTGGATGCCGAAAAGGTTCTCTCGCTACTGTCGACCAGTCGAACGAATATGGATCCTCGGTTGACACCGCCAAAACCCCGTGTTCCGACGGTACTTAGTATCGTCTCGACTCCGTCGATTTCCGCGATTTCCTGTTCAGCAATCAGCATGACTTCATTCATGGCCGCCAGGCTTGCGCCCTCGGGCAAATTCAGATTGACCTCGAATTCGGACTCATCAACGTTGGTTGGGATGTAATCCTGCTGTACCAAAAAATACAGGGGTACATTGGCGGCAACGACACCAATGGACAGGAGCAAAACCAGCCATCGGAATCGCATTGAGCCGCGCAGCATCCACAAATAGGAGACTTCAATCCAGTGGTAGAACCCGCCACGGGAAGTGGCAGCACCGCTGACGGCCGGTTTTAGCAATTTGCTGCACATCATGGGTGTCAGCGTAAAACTCACGAGCATCGACACCAGGATGGCGACAGTGGCTGTCACCCCAAACTCGTACAACATCTTCCCCGTTACGCTCGACAGAAACGAGACGGGCAGGAACACGATGACGAGTGACGTGGTCGTCGAAAGCACTGCGAAGCCGATTTCCCGGGTTCCACTGATCGAAGCCTGATAGGGGCTCATCCCTTTTTCTTCAATACAGTGGAAGACGTTTTCCAAAACCACAATCGCGTCATCAATGACCACTCCCACCATTAATACCAGGGCCAGCATCGTGACATTGTTCAACGTAAATCCGAAGGCTTTCATGAACGCAAAGGTTGCGATGATCGAAGTTGGAATCGCGACGGCGGCAATCAGGGTCGAACGCCAGGATCGCATGAACAGCAGCACTGTGATGCAGGCCAGAATACTGCCGGATATCAAGTGGCGTTCCAGTTCGTGAATGGCCGTTAAAATGTATCTGGATTGATCCTGGATGACCGTGACCTTCACATCATTGGGCAGAAGATTTTCGCACCGCGGCAAACGCGTTTTGACGGCCTCTACGACGCGCACGGTATTCTCACCCGATTGACGTTGAACCTGCAACACGACGGCCGGCTTGCCATCCAATCTGGCGAGCGTACGGACCTCTTTTGTCGTGTCGGTGACTTCACCGAGATCGCTCAGGCGAATCGGCATTCCGTGTATGGTTGACACGACCAATTCGTTGAATTTTTTTGAATCGGCGACTCTTCCCAAAGTTCGCAACGCACGTTCGCGGAATCCTTGATCGACTCGGCCACCAGGGGTTTCGGCGTTTTGGCGCACGAGGGCATCATGTATCTGAAGTATGGACAATTGATAGGCGGTTAATCGACGTGAGTCGATATTGACCTGAACCGCCCGCTCCGCGGCACCTGCGATCGTGACACTGCCGACGCCTGGGGATCCTTCGATGACTTCCTTGACAAACCGATCCGCCAGAAAAAACAATTCGCTGGATGTCCTTGGTCCGGACACCGCCAACGTAAGAATCGGTGACGAATCCGTGTCCTGTTTCATCACTACCGGAGGCTCGACGCTTTCAGGCAATTGACCGGCCACGCTTGCCACGGCATCGCGGATGTCCTGAATCGCAGCGTCCATACTGCGACTAAGCGAAAAGGTCGCAATGACATGGCATGACCCATCGCTGCTGACCGATCGCAATTCGTCGATGCCTGCCACCGTTCCGATAGCTTCTTCAATCAGTTGGCAGACTTCCGATTCGACCTCCTCGGCGGCAGCACCTGGATAAGTGCAACGAACAAAGACTGTCGGCAGGTCCATGCTGGGGAAGCGGTCGATGCCTAATTTTGGAAAAGCGGTAGCACCTGCGACCACGAGCGCCGCGATGATCATCAAAGCAAAAACAGGGCGCTTGACACAAATTTCTGCCAGCCAAAACACGGCCTATTCCTTGCACGGTGAGTGGTGAGTTAAACGGGCCAAGATCGGTGATCGACCAGGGATGCGCGTTTTGAAGTCGTACCAATACGAGCACGCGGCGCCAGCAAGTGAGCTTTTGCAAGGAAAACAGACACACTCGCTCGCGCTGCGTGTTTGCATTTGGAACCTTGAGTCTCATGTTTTGATGCGGCAATTCCACAAGCAAATTGATTTTTTAGACTGAGTCGTGCAATTTCAAAAAATGCGCGTTGGCTGGCACGTTGCCAGCCCTCAAGTTTGGTTGATTCAGTGGATGAGACGTCGCCGCCATTTATTGTTGGAGTTTCACTGGCATTATCCTCAAACTTCCCGACCCGGCCTTGTTTGGCGTCAAGCAGGATTCGATTGCCAGCCTTCAAGCCCTCAAGGACCTCGACCCGGTCCAATGCTTCGCGTCCAATTTCAAGAGGCTGTTCCATCAGTTGACCATTCCGAATCGTCCAGGCTTTCTCAACGCCAGCAAATCGAATGATGGCCGAACGAGGAATCGCGATCACTTTGGCGTTGGGATCCAGGACCACCTCGCCTTCGGCAAACAACCCGGCCCGCAGCCGTCCATCATGGTTGTCGACAATCGACTCAAACATCAACGAGCGGCTTTGCATATCGAGCGTCGGGTTAATGCGAGTCACGGTCGACTGCCGCACGCCGTCTTCCGATTCGATAAACAAATCAACCGATTGTCCAATCCGGAGCAACTGGGCCGACCGCTCAGGAATGCTGCCTCGAAAGCGGAGGGTCGAATTTCGAACGATCGACATGAGCGTCTGGCCGATTTGCACAAATGTACCCGGTGACACGGTTCGAACCTGGACGACCCCATCAAAGGGTGCGACGACCTCGGTATCCGCCAGTCGTTGACGAGCCAAATTCAAATCAGCAGTGCGAACATTGATCAACGCTGTCTTCTCAAGCACAGTGTTCATGGCCAATGCATACCGGGCCTGGGCAATCCGTTCGCCAGCCTCGGCTGTATCGTACTCGACAGGACTGATAGCCGATGTCTCGCGAAGTCTGGCCGCACGGTTGACCCGCAGTTTCGCGTCTTCCCAGACCACAAACGCTTCGCGCACCGGCGGGGATTTTTTCGGGTCAAAATTTTCCAATGCTTCGCCCGGTAACAGCCCTACGGCTGCCCGGGCCTGCACCAGGTAAGCTTCCGCTTGCTTTACCAGCAATTCGTAGTCCTGCTGATCCAGCTTGGCCAGCAGATCGCCTTGACGCACTACATCTCCAGTATCGACGTAGACCTGTGTCAATCGTCCGCTGACTTTGAATGCAACTGTCGTCTGCTCATCTGACACAAGACTTCCCTGCGCGCGAGTTGTTGCCGGCCATATTTCCTCTTTGACGTCGTGAGCTATTCCACGGACCGTCGGATCAGTTTTCGAACGGCCTTGCAGTTCAGGGCCGGCCGCTGGCGGCGCACAGCCAGCCAAAGTCAAGCAGAGCGGAGGGAAAAAACAAGCCGACAACGACAGGGCGAATCGCATGGTAAGCGGTTGAAATACGTAAGGATCAGCTGTCGACATGTAGATTCGGTAGATAGCTGGGGAAAAGTTAATTGACAGCTTACCACGATTTCAGCCTAATCTCGAAACCTTCCTTTCGAAAGACAGGTTCATGTTCAATGATTCAAAAACCTCGAGGACTTTCAAGTGTTTTGCATTTAATCGTTTCGATTGTTGCCAAATTCGGTTGCATTTGACAGCATCGTCTGCACTGTCTCGCCTCGGGTCAAAAGCCCTCAACAGTGGGAATTCAGCAACTTCAAATCAGGATTGATCATGCCGTTTTGCGTTTCAGATCGGGCTGGAAAATCAACAGTTCGACTGCTGGTCAACGGCGTTTGGATTGTTCTTCCAGTCGAAAGGAGGCTGCGGAGATCGACAGACATTCTTTTGGGCAAATCGTCATTGTGGAATCCTGCGGTTATTTAAGCGAATGCGGGGCAATTTCAATCGCGCTACTCGCTCATTATGTGGGCGAACACGCCATTAAACCGGGTTCCATGATTGCGTTTTACCCGTTTCCAAGGCATCATTGTATTGAGCCAAAAACCGGAACCAGTCAAAAGGAACTTTGATTCATGGCCCGTTGTTTCAAAAGCGCCCGCCCACTTTGTTGTTTCCTGATCGTCGCCGCAGCGACGAATCTATTCGTTCCAAGCACGAAATCGGCAACTCAGTCAATCGAGAGCGATTCTGTATCTCCAGAATTCGCCAAAGTCATACGCCCGATTCTGGTCGCCCGCTGTTTTGGCTGTCATCAAACCGCTCGCTCCAGTGGTGGTTATGTGATGACGGATTTCCAGCAAATGATCGCGGGCGGTGAGTCCGGCCAGGCAGCAATCGTTGCCGGAGAGCCCGACAACAGTTATCTGATGGAAATGATTACGCCTGGCGATGGCATCGCTCAAATGCCACCCGACGAATCGGCGCTTTCCACAATTGAAATCGAAGCCATTCGCGATTGGATCGCCGCCGGAGCGATCGACGATTATCAGTCGACGAAAGTTAATTATTCAGTGGATCATCCTCCGGTTTACAGCCGCCAACCGAATATCACGGCGATGGATTATTCGCCGGATGGGAAGTTTCTGGCGGTCAGCGGATTTCACGAAGTTTTGCTGGTTGATGCAGACTCGTTGACAACGCATATCTCGACCGGTCCGGCAGCGAATCCCGCCGAATCGTCATCGGTGGCGCAATATGCGGGTCGGCTGATCGGCCTGTCACCCCGAATCGAGTCCGTGCGGTTTTCTCCAGACGGACTTCGAATCGCTGTGGTCGGTGGAAGTCCCGGCGAATTTGGTGAGATTCAAATCTGGAATGTCGCCGAACAGAGCCTGGAGCTTTCCCGGATCATCGGTGACGACACGATTGACGGAGTCAGCTGGTCGCCTGATGGCCAGCTTGTTTCGTTTGGCTGTAAGGATACGACCCTGCGCGTCATAAATGCTGCCACGGGGCAACAAGTCCTGTTTCAAGGCGCACATGACGACTGGATTCGCGACACGGTCTTTTCAGTCGACGGACTGCAACTCGTTTCCGTGGGGCGCGATATGAGTTGCAAATTGACGGACGTGCCTACGCAACGGTTTGTGGACAACATCACCTCGATCACGCCAGGGATTCTCAAGGGTGGCATCGCCTGTGTTGACCGGCATCCGTTGCGAGATGAGATTGTGATTGGGGGTGCGGATGGGATCCCTAAAGTCTATCGAATGAATCGAATTACCAATCGGGTGATCGGCGATGATGCCAACCTGGTTCGCTTGCTGCCTGCCATGCCCGGTCGCATTAATTCGATCTCCGTTTCGCGCGATGGACGTCGAATCGCTGCCGCCAGCAGTCTGGACGGAAAGGGATTTGTGCGAATTTATTCGTATGAATTTGATCCAGCCGTTTCCGAGGAATTGAAAGCGCTCCTGGCGAGGTTGCCGGAAAGCTGGTCCGCTGAAGAAAAACAACAAGTCGACGCCTACAATACGGCCGACGTTCGACAAATTGCGGCACTGGATTTGGAGACCAGCGGTTTGTACTCGGTCGCCTGGCACCCGGACGGCAAATCAGTCGTTGTCGGTGGGAATGATGGTCAGCTGCGGGTCGTTGATGCAGAACACGGAATGGTCGCGGTCAATGTCGATTTGGTGGTTGCGGAAGGTGTCAAAAACGTGTCGCTGGAAAACAAAGGATACCTTTTCGGCGCTGGACAACCGACCGAATCGCCGGAAACGAATTTCGAATACAAACAAATCATGGTAGAACCTGCCGAGTTGAATTTCGATTCACCGCTCGATTATTACCAGATTATGGTTTCGGCGATACGAATCGACGGAACCATCGTAGACGTAACCCGATTTGCCACGTTTGATGTCCCAACAAATTTGTTGTCTCACACCGATTCACAGTTTCAACCAATCCGGGAGGGTGTCGATAAGTTGGTGGTATCAGTTGGCGCTGCCACGGCAACCGTAAAGGTCAATATTGACTTTGCCGAAGCGCCCCTGGTTCCTGATTTTCGCAACGATGTGAATCCGGTAATGACGAAACTTGGTTGCAATACCGGAACTTGTCATGGTTCGGCAGACGGCAAAAATGGCTTCAAACTATCGTTGCGCGGTTACGATCCGGAGTTTGATATTCGAGCGTTGATGGACGATATGGGAGCGCGGCGAATCAACCTGGCATGGCCCGAACAGAGTCTGATGCTGTTAAAGCCATCGGCGGGGGTCTCCCATTCTGGCGGGCAGTTATTCAAACCGGGTGATCGATCCTGGCAGATCATTCGAGACTGGATTGCCGGTGGTGCCAAAGTCGATATGCACTCGCCGCGAGTGGCATCGATCGAGCTGTTTCCGGCCAATCCCGTTTTGGATTCGCCAGATGCCCTTCAGCAAATTCGCGTCGTGGCAACCATGGCCGATGGCCAGCTGCGGGATGTTACGCGCGAGGCTTTCATTGAGGTGGGCAACTCCGAGGTTGCGTCGATCAGTGGTGCCGTTGTACGTGCATTGCGACGTGGCGAAAGTCCGATCCTGGCCCGTTACGATGGGGCCTACACGGCAACGACGTTGACGGTCATGGGAAACCGGGACGGATTCGTTTGGTCGGAACCTGAAAAATGGACGGAGGTCGATCGGTTCGTGGCCGCCAAATGGAATCGCATGAAGATCCAGCCCTCCGATGTGTGTGGTGATTCCGAGTTTGTCCGCCGCGTTTATCTGGACCTGACCGGCCTGCCGCCAGGTTCCGAAGCGACACAAAAATTCGTTGAAGACACTCGCCCGACCAGAATTAAACGGGATGAGTTGGTGGATTCCCTGGTAGGCAATGACGCGTATGTCGAACACTGGTCAAACAAATGGGCTGACCTGTTGCAAGTCAATCGCAAATACCTCGGAGCCGAAGGGGCCGTTGCGTTTCGCGACTGGATACGAAAACAAGTCGCCAACAACCGGCCTTACAATGAATTCGCCTATGAAGTCCTGACAGCAACCGGATCGAACCGGATCACACCTGCTGCTTCGTATTTCAAAATCCATCGAACGCCGGTGGACACGATGGAGAATACGACGCACCTGTTCCTCGCCACAAGATTCAATTGCAACAAGTGTCACGATCATCCGTTTGAACGCTGGACCCAGGATCAGTATTTCCAAACTGCATCGTTTTTTGCACAGGTTTCGCTGGACCGTGATGCAGCCAGCGGCGATATGACGATCGGCGGATCAGCGGTCGAGGGGGCGACCCCTTTATATGAAATCGTCGGTGACAGCGGCTCTGGGAAACTGCTGCACGATCGAACGGGAAACAACGTCGATCCGAAACTTCCTTTCGAATGCGATTACGAAGTCAACCCCAACGCATCGCGTCGAGAGCAATTGGCGTCGTGGGTCACTTCGCCCGACAATCCGTATTTCGCGACCAGTTATGTCAATCGTTTATGGGGTTATTTGATGGGAACCGGGTTGATTGAACCGCTGGATGACATTCGCGCGGGCAATCCACCCACGAATCCGCAGCTACTCGATTATTTGGCGGATGAGTTTGTTGCCAACAAATTCAACGCACAACAGATGATCAAGTTGATTTGCAAATCGCGGGTTTACCAGCTTTCGATCGCATCCAACGAATTCAATTCCGATGATGTATTGAATTATTCACACGCCAAACCGCGACGTTTGCCAGCTGAGGTCCTGATCGATTCGATTTATTTTGTTACGGGGAGCCAATTGTTGATTCCCGGCGTCGCTGTCGGGACGCGGGCGGCGGCTTTACCGGATTCGGGCGTTTCATTGCCAAGCGGATTTCTGGCGGCACTGGGCCGCCCGGCCCGCGAGAGCGTTTGCGAGTGTGAACGCTCAAGCGAACTGCAACTTGGCAGTGTGCTGGCGATGGTCAGCGGACCCGATGTGGCGCAGGCCATTAACGATCCGAAGAGTGCCGTGGCACGCCTGGTCGCGGACGAGCCCGACGATCGTCGATTAATAGAAAAAATTTACATGCGCATCCTCAATCGGCTGGCCGACGAAACAGAAGTTTCAATCGTCTTGAGGGACATGACGTCAATAGCCAGCGACCATTCCGAGCTTATCGCGGCGCGCGATGAACGGCAGTCCTTCGTAACGCAGCAGCTGCCGGAACTTGAGCAACAACGTGTCGACGCGATTGTTTTGGCCACATCGCAACTCGAATCTCGGATTTCAGAAGTCGATCCGACATTGCTTGAAAAGGAAGCGGCACATGCGCAGGCTGCTATCGGCAGCAAACAAGCGCTGGACGAATATGAAGTAAGCGACCAAGGGCTGGTTGGCTGGCAACGACGTCAGCTGGAACAGGTTCATTGGACGCCAACATTGATTACGAAATTTGAATCGAATGCTGGTCGCGTTGCGAAAGTCATGAGCGACCGGAGCCTGTTGATTTCGGGCAATCAGGGCAAGGACGTTTACACAATCCTGGCGGCGACTGACCTTTCGGGAATTTCAGCAGTACGACTCGAGATGTTGCCCGACGATTCCCTGGCCAGTAAGGGACCGGGGCTTGCCCCCAATGGCAACGTCGTACTAACGGAATTGCAAATGGAAATCGCTCATCCCGACCGCCCTGACGATTGGCAACCCGCTTCCTTTGCGACAGCAATGGCAAATTTCGAACAGACCTCATTTCCCGTCATCGATGCTCTGGATGGAGTGATCGATGGCACAAAGGGATGGGCTTTGATGGGGCGGCTGGGCCAATCCAACTGGGCCGTATTCAGTTTGAAAGTACCGGTGGGATACTCCAATGGATCGTTAGTCCGATTTAAATTGCATCAAAACTTCGATGACGTCCACCAGGTTGGCCGATTGCGAATTTCCTTGACTTGCTATGATCAACCGATTGGAATTGGTATCGACGAAGCGCTAGCGTCCGAGTTGTTGAGTGATGAATCGGGCCGAAATGAACAAACCCGCGCCGCCCTGCGCGAGGCCTTTCGGAAAAGTGATTCTCGCTATGCCGAATTGCTGGCGGCACGGACTACTGCTGAACAGCCGTTGCAGGTAGATGCGCAGATCGTTGCCTTGCGCGAAAGACTTCAGCGTGTCAGTCAGCCGATTCCGCCTGATCCGGCACTGTTGCGACTGAATGCCGATGTTGAAACGAGCGCGCGGCAATTGGAAGTCCAGCGATTGACCGCCGCCCAGGACCTTGCCTGGGCGTTGATCAATAGTCCGGCATTTTTGTTTAACCGATAGTCGCCGATGTTCAATTAATCGACGACCTGACTTTTCCGGAGAACGACCATGTTTCGAATTACAGGTGAACCAGGGCGAGACCTTTGTGATCGCCAGTTACGAGTCACTCGGCGCGATGTACTGCGTGTCGGTGGCTGCGGAATGCTGGGATTGTCGCTGGGTTCCCTCTTGAAACTACAATCGATCAATGCATCGGTTCCAGGTGCTGAATCGCCGGGCTGGAACAGGGCCAAATCGATCATCCTGGTTTATTTGCAAGGTGGCCCCAGTCATATCGACATGTGGGATCCCAAAGAAAATGTGCCTGATAACGTTCGCAGTGTCTTCAAGCCGATTTCGACAAAAATTCCTGGTATCCAGTTCACTGAGATCCTGCCGCAGCTGGCCACGCTCAACGATCGCTTCACCATGATTCGATCGTTGAGTTACACCCCTGTTGGACTGTTCAATCATACTGCCGCCATCTATCAAATGATGACCGGCTATACGACTGATAAGGTCAGTGCATCGGGACAACTTGAGCCGCCAACGCCAAAGGACTTTCCGAACTTCGGCTCGCACATTGTCAAGATGAAACCGGTTGAAGTTCCGATGCTGCCGTTTGTGATGTTGCCCAGACCATTGCAGGAAAGCAATGTGGTCGGCAAAGGAGGCGCGTCAGGATTCCTCGGCAAGGCGTACGATCCGTATACGTTGTTTCCGGAGGGAGACGACCTCGATATGACGAAAATGAATCGGATCAAAATCGACGACTTGCAGTTGCCACCAGACGTTTTTGCAGCTCGGTTGCGTCGCCGGGCTCGACTGCGTGATCTTGTGAATCAACAGATGCCC
>JBGSXT010000316.1:0-2844 GCA_041751295.1 Mariniblastus sp. | reverse complement strand
TCGCGCACTAAATTCAGCAGCGAACTCCGTTCCAATTTCACCAGCCGAATTCTAAATCCGATCCCGCTGTCCTCGGCGCGCCCAACCCAATGTAGACAGCAATATTCACCACTTCGAAAGTGAACTGATCCCGACAAACTGATTCCCGCTCCGCATCGAATTCACTTGAGTTGCGGGGAATTTCGTGAAATGTCCCGGCTCAGCGTGCAAATATTTATTGCAAACATGGCGGCATCTCCAGCATTCTTATCAAAAACACCAGCAGTGACCTTGTTGGATGTCGCACCGATTGTCAACTTGCTGACATCCGGCATCTACCTGCTAGAAGCCGACATCAACTGCGATGGAGGCGTCACTCTGCTCGACGTCGCGCCATTTGTCGAACCGCTATCCGGCAACTGAAGCCCGATAAAAACGGGGGACAGCGACGGTCTCAAGACTTTGGACTGTCTGCTTCCCGAATGACTTTGCTTCCGATTTTCGATCCTAGCCAGGCCATCGGAATGTAGGCGACCACCAGATCCAGGACGACGAACCACGTCGGTGCCGGGATCATGTATGCAGCCGAAATCCCGCCAGCCAGAAAAATTCCGCCGATCACGAATGCGAATACCGACCGATGGCTGCCTGCGATCAGAAACGCGATCACGGCACCCGCCAACGTCCCCAGAGCATGTGCCAAAAACGGAAACACAAAATGTTTCGCTTCAAACAAGTGAATCGAAGCTTTCAAACTCTCCATGTCAGTCACATCGACTCCCGCCGGTGGTGGAATGACGATTGGACTGGCTATGATCAGTCCCATATTGACCGCCCCGCCCACGGCGACGCCGAAAATGACCGCGAAAATGTTTCTAAGAATTGTTTTCATTGGTAATTTACCCCACCTTCGATTAGCCGCCGGTAACCAGTCGTAGTCGATGCGACGCAAAATACGACAATTCCAAAATCTAAGAGTTCGTCATCGCGTTGCCAACCAACAACCCGCCAGTTTTTTCATTTTCCTTCCGGTTAAATCCAGCCACCAACTCGCGATGTAGCAATATTGCGACACGGCGGCGGCCAACGCAGTAACATGTCAAAATTTTCGCCGCGCAAATCACTGGCATGAGCGTCAATTGAATCGATTTCAGTTCCGCTATTTAACACACCGCGTCCAGCGTGAGTCGTACGGGTAATGGCGACATTTTACGCAACAAGTAGGGCTATCCAGCTTAGACCCTGAGCGAGCCACGGAACGCCCTGGCACCGTAGTAGGATTGCGCGCCGTTGTGATACACAAAGACAGTGCCGTAGCGGAAATCCGCAAAGATGGCACCACCGAGCGTTCTAATCTCGGCAGGCGTTTTTAACCAGCTCGAAGTTTTTGCGTCAAACGTTCCAAGTTTCTGCAGCTCTCGATATTGTTTCTCCGTCAACATTTCGATGCCCATGTCAGCCGCCATATCCATCGCGCTGTTTTCCGGTCGATGTTCTTTCCTCGACTCTAATCCCGCGCGGTCGTAACAGACGCTGCGGCGGCCTTTGGGACTTTCTGCTGAACAGTCAACAAAAATGAATGCGCCTGTCGGCTTGTCGTAGCCAACGACGTCTGGTTCACCCCCCGTTCGTTCCATTTCACTAACCGACCACAATTTTTTCGGATCGGCATCCAGCCGTGCCTGAACCTTTTCCCAATCAAGGCCCTGATGGCGATTCAAATTACTCGCAAAACGGCTTTTCAGTGTCTGGAACAATTCGTCACGTTGTTTCGCACTCAGTTTTTTCGCTTTTTGCATTTCAGCATTTGCCTTTAAGTACTGTTCGGCCAAGCATTCTAGATCGGCCAGTATACCATCGCAGCCATTATCAATTATGGAATGAGTGCCAACAACGCCATGCGTCCAGCCCAGCGTCGTCGGATTGCGAATCGCGTCGCAAAAGGTGAAGCCTGCTGATATATTGTCGTTATCGTCAAATTGGATGCCACTGGGAAAGGTTGGGAAACACAAATGATCTCCGACGAAAACAAAGCCGTTGCCGATAAGGCAATGGAAATCTATGTGACTCGCCTTCAATCACAATTGGAGCGAACACAATTGAACAAGTATGTCGCCATTGAGCCGGAATCGGGCGACCACTTTGTTGGCGATTCGTTCAGCCTCGCCGTCGCGGCAGCCAGAAAAGCTTACCCCAATCGCCTTTCGTTTGTCGTTCGGGTCGGTTATCGGGCGGCGATCCATATCGGAGGAATGGGGTGTTGAACGGCTTTGTGGATGAATCATTGCGGGCGCTCCTCGATGTCTCAATTGGCAAACGCCCATCCGATCTGTCAAGCGTAATTCGGGTTTGGATAGACACCGCTTTTAACGGCTTCTTTGTATTCCCGCGATCGAAGATTGAGGAACTTGGCTTGCGTCAAGAGGCGTTGACAAAGGCAATATTAGCGGACGGGAGTGAGGTCACATTGGAATCGTTTGGATGCTATGTGGATTGGTTCGGTGACATCGTGGCGGCACAAGTTATCGCGAACGAAGGCGTGTTGCCCTTGCTGGGGACCGAGTTCCTGGCACGCCACCGATTAATTGTGGACTACATTGAGAATAAGGTATCGATCGACTAAGGCCGATGAACAATCATCAGGTGGAATTCGCGACTTGCAGTTTGACCAAATGATCTTTACTCCCGTTTCAACAAAAAAGCCACGGTCCATTGGAACGTGGCTTTCTCGACGCGGGGACGTCAGTGTGAAGTTTGGATCGGCGCGTTGTCTGGATTCGGCGTGCCGACTCCGCTGGCTGCTACCAGGTTTATGACGCTTTTTTCTGGTACCACCTGGCTAATGCGAATTCGCTGGCAGCATCC
>JBGSXT010000315.1:0-9643 GCA_041751295.1 Mariniblastus sp. | reverse complement strand
AATGGAGCCGCATCGAGTCGGACTGCCTGGGTGATGACGATCGCCAGCCAGGCGGCGTGACCCAGTGCCCAAATGGCAAACCAGGCAAATGTCGCGAAACGGCTTTCTTGGGTAATCGATGACAGCATCAACGCGATCGAGCAGGTTGGAATGATCAAGCAAATCGATGCCCCCAGTATCCTCAATGGCACATCCCAGGTTCCGTACAACACCGACAAATCCGGCGATAGAACGACGCCAAACAGAAACAGGCATAACCCAGGTAGCGTCGTGATCATTATCAGGAACGCAATGGGCACAAAAAACTTGCCCAGTAAATATTCGATCCGACCAATCGGGCGGGAAAAATACAGCAGAAACGCCCGCGAGCGGACGTCACGCGATATCAATCCCGGCGCGATGAATCCCAGCAAAAACAAGATCGCCAAGCCTTGCGGATATCGAAAAAAAACCATTAACAACCACGACCAGATAGCGTGTCGAAATTCCTGCTTGTTGCCCGACTTCAACGATTCCGTCAAAGAATCAGATTGTGGTAGCATCTCAAAATCGTCCTGCAGTCGATCCGCAAATTGTTCCATGACGCGACTGTTGATTTGGCGATTCGCCAGATCTCCGATCGATTCGTCCGACGCGACAGCATTCTGATCATCCATTACCATCTGTTGCAAAGTCTGTTCGACAAAGAAAAAGGCTACGCCCCAATAAAGTACGGGCAGCCAGCAAACCAGCAGGATTCGGCGCACCCAG
Organism: Mariniblastus sp.; assembly: GCA_041751295.1. Taxonomy (GTDB): domain Bacteria; phylum Planctomycetota; class Planctomycetia; order Pirellulales; family Pirellulaceae; genus Mariniblastus. The sequence continues at coordinate 8,893 of JBGSXT010000315.1, read as the reverse complement.
GCCGACTTGAACGCGATCCGAAATCCTGTTTCGGTAATGATCCACCAGCGATTCCACTGGGGCGTCTTTTTTCCATGCCAACCGCGATAACCGACTTTATGAATTGGCATTTTCCGACTCCTTTACGGCCTGAATGAAAATCGACTCGAGGTCGTTACGGGCCGGCTGCATTGATAGAATCGTGGTATTGGTTTCCCTGGCGGAAAGCCAAAGCCGCTGAGCCATTGCAGATGAAACACCGGAAATCTGCCATGTCAGATCGGCGCTTTGTTCGGCGGTCAATCCCGCCCTGCCCAAGGATCGAATAAACTGATCTTCATGTCCCTGAATTCGCAATGAAATCGTCGGCGAAGTGGGGCGATTGAGTGCCGAAAGATCCTCGTTCAACACGACTTGGCCGTGCGAAAGGATGACTGCGTGATCACAGATCGCTTGGACGTCAGGCAGGATATGTGTGGAAATCAGCACCGATTTGTTCGAATCGTCCGCCAAAATGCGAATTCGGTTCAGCAGATTTTCGCGTTCTTCCGGATCGAGACCTGATGTCGGTTCGTCGAAGATCAGAAAGTCAGGGTCGTGAACGATGGCCGCTGCAAATTTGATTTTCTGACGCATGCCGGTCGAATAAGTATCAATTTGGCGATAGCGTTCCTGCTTCATTCCGCAAAAATCCAGAATCTCATGCGAACGACGAAGCCCTTCGACAAGCGGCAAACCGGACAACGCGGCCGCAAATTGAACCACTTCGATTCCAGTTAGTCCGGGGATGTAGCAATCGTCTTCCGGCATAAAGCCGATCCGGTTTCGAATCGCCCTTCCGTCGCGCCCGAGTCGGTGTCCAAGAATGACTCCGGAGCCAGAAGTCACTCTGACGAGTCCCAGTACAACCTTGATCAATGTCGACTTTCCGGCTCCATTAGGCCCTAATAGCCCGGTTATTCCGCTGGAAATATCCAGGTTCACTCCGTTGAGTGCCCGCATATCGCGATAGTTTTTCGTTATATTCCGGAGCGAAATCAGGGGATGCATACGTTTACTTGTTGTTTTCCGGATCAGCTTTTATAAACTGGAGACGCGATCTGTTTTCTGGCCCGATTATAGTTGCTTGATTGGACAGGTTAGATTCGGTAATTTACCTGAGATATTAGGGATTCAATTCCTGTTTTCTCAAAGTTGGTCCCGTCAGCACGGCGAAATTTCGCAGCAGTTGAAGGGAGCTGAATTTGGCCGGATTACCAGGAAAAATAACTTCCTGCCCTCAACATCGCTTTCAAGGTGAGAAATGTACAGGGTGGGATAAATTGAAAACGGAGATGTAATCAAATGAAAACGACGATAATTACCTGCAGCTTTCTCATTGCATTGTCTAGTAGTCTCCCTCTGCACGCCCAATCTGTAATCGGACAGTGGACAATTATCGAAGGGGTAATGGCCGGACAAACTGTGCCCGCCGAAACACTCGCGGCGATGACCCTTAAATTGGATCGTTTGACTTTTGAGGCCAAATCCGGGGCGGCGAATTCCTCCGGCAAGTTGACGAACAATCCTCGAATCACACCTGCACAACTGGTTTTCCAAATTGATAACGGAGCGGATGCAGGTCGCGAAATCAAAGCCGTCTACCAATATGTAGGCGGAAACATGCAAATTGCATTTAGTCAATCAGACGAATTTCCAACCGATTTTGAATCCACCAGCGATAACAAAAATCTGTTATTGACGTATAAATCGAGTGCACCGCCCGTTCCGGAAAAAAAGCCCAAGGGAATCTCCCAAGCAGGCGCTGTCGACCAAGGTGGATAATCGGCGGGTCAAGTATTCGGCTGAACGGCGGCTAGGTAAACCATCAAGCCGTGCAGCGATTGATTGAACCGACAATTCGTCGGCAAGCCTGGCTACCAGCCCATCACCATATTCGATTCGATGACTTTACGCGCCTGTTGCAGGTCGGTGCCGGTTTCGTGCATATACAGTCGAATGGCGTGGACCTTGTCCCCAGCTGCTTTGGACAAACAATCGCGGGCAACGTTACAGGGATCGGCCTTTGAAGCAATTCCCAGAACGCCTTTGGAGATGACCCAACTGTCACGTGGGCGTTTGGTCATCCGCAGGATATTTTCAGATGGATAGGAATCGTTGGCAACCGTGGTCGCAGAATCTTCATCGTTTGCCCAAGTGATGATGATATGCGCGTCGGTTTCTACTTCAAAAAGAGGCATCGGACTTTTCTCCCTTCACATGTTTTTCATTTATCGAAACGGACAACCCGGCAGTCTGATGGAAGCGTCGTTTTTTGCACGCCCGTCGAATACCGTGCCGATAACCTGATTTTGACAATAATTGGCTTCGATTACCAGTCGGAGACACCTATTCATTGAGTATTTGTTGGACTTTCGATGTGCCCCGTTGACGTTTCCCAGATTTCCGAACCAGATTTCATTCGCAGCAGGCCCTGCCGCGAGAATCCGCAGAATTGGCCTATTTTACTTTGGCCGTTGGCCAACCGAACCGTGAGCCGCGCGGATTCATCGAAAAGCGAATTCGCAGCGTAATCGCCTATCAATTCATCTGGCAAGGGATTCACCCGATGCAAGTTTTGTTGCAGCTGATTCAGCAGCTGAATCAACAGCCGCTCAATTTCCAATGGGCGATGTAATGCGTCATTTAAAGAAATCGCCGTTCGTTGAATTAATGGGGGAGCCATTAATAAATTGCAGTTAACGTTGATACCAATTCCAACAACGAACAAACGCCGACCACGTTTTATGAATGATTCAATCAGGATTCCCGCAATTTTTCTGTTCGCGAGGTAGATGTCATTGGGCCATTTTAATTTTGGGTCGAGCGCAGCATTCTCGGCCTGAATCGCCCGGCTAACAGCAATCGCGGCTGCAAAGGAGATCAGGCCCGGTGTTTTGATCAGGTCCCCGTCAAAGACAACTGAAAAAGTCAAACTCCCCTGATCCGACCACCAAACATTGCCACGCTGTCCGCGCCCGGATGTTTGATTCGAAGTGATGACTAGCAACGGGATTTCGACCTGATCGCTTTCCAATAGCTGTTTCGCGGCATCGTTGGTCGAACCTGTCGATTCCAGCCAAACCATTTCTCGAATCCATGTTTTGGCGACGATCGTAACTGCGTCAATCGAGAAAGTTTCCATTCATGGAAAGTAATTCAGCAACGTTCGATCGACAAGGATAATTTCAGCTGAACTTCGCCTAATTGGCCGAATCGGCAGGCTGCAATGCTGTAGTGCTGCCCGGCGAATACGTGCTGGTCCCGCGTAGAAGCTGATAGGGAATCTCCAGGGCTCCGCTTGCTGTTCCGCTTCCCGCCTGACCAATTGGGCGGATTTTTCCATAGGGCGTTGTTGGATATTTCGTCGGCGTGCCAACTCCAGTACGCGAAGCCATTTCCGAGACGCCAGATTCAACCGGTTCCAACAAGCCAACGCTGTTTCTGTCCTTCTCCGAATCGAAACTGCTTTGATGTACAGCGGATTGAGGGCTCAACGGACTCGATTGTGGTTTGTCAACCATCGGCGACGAATCCAAATTCCCAGCCAGATCAGATTCGTCCGCCTCAGTTTCTCCAAAATTATTACTATTGGATGTTTTTGAATTGGCATAAGGATTGGTTACCAAGCTTGAACCCGAACCGGCTCGCGGCTGAAAAGAGTTATCGATTGAATTCTTAACGGATGAAACGGTGCTGTCGATCGTTGTTTCGGTTGTCCTGGCGAGGCTGTTAACCGCTGCACCGGTGGTTGAGATCGCACTGTCCGCCTGCGACTTCAAAAAGTTCGATGCGTCGGCGATTTTGCGTTCGCCATCGGACTGCAATTCATTCTTCAATCCGGCAAGGGAATTTGAAGTATTTTCAATCATCGCCCCCGTCTGTTTGACCGCATTCTCCGTTGTCGCCAGAGCATTGTTCGTTGTTGTTTGAATCCGACTCAGCTTTTCGCTGAGAACAAAATCGTTCGGTTTGTCTTTCGAATCCCCCCCCGCCAATTTGGAATCAATGGAATCCAGACTGTATGGTTTTCGAATCGGATCCTGGGGATTCTCGCGGTTTTTCTTTGCTTCGGCGACAATCGCGTCGACACTGGCCTGCAGCTGTTCTTTGCTGCCGTTTTTCATCGCGTCCTTCTGGTCCGGATTGAATTTTGCCGAAGGAGGAGGGATGTCATCCGCGCGAGACGCCAATTTCAGCTCGTCCTTTTTCCAAAACGCCAATTTGTTCAAATCAGGCTTGCTGAATCCGGATTGACAGCCGGTAGCCATGATCAATGCGCCACCGACCGTCGCGGCTGCTATTTGATAGAAGATGTTTCGAGGCTTCATAATGGATGCCCTAAATGCCGTCAGCGGCCACGTTTTTGTTGAAATCGAATCATACGGAAAAAATTACGCTGCCTGTTTTATCGGAACATCAATCAAACTGACTTGCTGCATTTTCGTAAATTTTTGTGGCGAGTTGATGATCCGGTTTTTTCCGGGGACGGATACTAGATTCGCGATTGAACGAGGTCAATATCTGACGTAGCTGAAGTCCGTTTGCTGACAAAACCGAGCTAGCTCGAATAACAGCTGGCATAAACCCTTGTCAAAATTCCATCTGCCAAAGAAAAAGCCGCGCTGATTGCACGGCTGGCCGGTGAATTGAATCTTGGGCAGACAGCCCAGCCTATCCCATTGCGGCTGCGTATCGTTTAGAAACTGCATCCCAGTCGATCACATTGAAAAAAGCGCTGATGTAATCGGGGCGGCGGTTTTGATAATTGAGGTAGTAGGCGTGCTCCCAAACGTCGAGTCCCAGAATGGGGGTCCGGCCTTCCATCAAGGGGTTGTCCTGATTGGGTGTACTTTCAATCGCCAATTTGTTGCCGTCGACAACTAACCAGGCCCAGCCGCTGCCAAAACGGTTGGCTGCCGCAGTCGAAAACAGTTCTTTGAAATGTTCGAAGCTGCCAAATACTTCGTCGATCGCCTTGGCCAGTTTTCCAGTCGGCTGACCACCGCCATCGGCACTCATGATCGACCAAAACAGACTATGGTTCGCGTGTCCTCCACCGTTGTTGCGAACGACCTGACGTTGATTTTCCGGAACTTTGTTCAAGTTGGAAATCAGGTCCTCAACGTTCATATCGATTCCGGTTCCCTCCAGAGCCGCGTTTACCTTGGCAATATACGCCGCATGGTGTTTGGAGTGATGAATCTCCATTGTTTTTGCATCGATATGCGGCTCTAGCGCATTGTAACTGTACGGCAGTTTAGGCAATTCATAAGCCATCTCAAAATTCCTTGAATTCGGTTGTTTTCAGTTAATTGACATCGTGCAGAATACCCAACGGCCCGTACGTTGGCAATAGTCGCAGCGCTCGCGAGCGGCCTATCTCAAAGAGTCAAGCAACCTTTTAGCGATCGATATTCCATTTGAAAATTGCGGATTACACCAGATTCTACTCACGGTCGCACACCTCAGATTTTAGAGGTGACATTCAACAATTTACAGGCGTCCTCATAGCCGGGGGCGCGGTGGCCGTGGTTGTCGTTGACGTCGTAGGCGTAGGCGCTGGCGGTCACTCGGGCCAGGCCAACCAGGTATTGCCAACGGAAGGCCGGTCGCGTGAAAGCAAATTCTTCGGCAATCGTGCGATAGAATTTTTCGCTGTGCAGCCGACCGTCTTCACTGATGGCGTACTTGAGCATCAGATCGAAAACAGGTTTCGCGTCAGCGTGGTGTTCGCCGTAGCGATGAATGGCGGCGGCCGCCGTCGGCTGGTCGTTGCCTCGAATCGCTTCTTCGCAGATGCCCAGCAATTGGCCCGAGTCATCGGTAGTAATTTTTTCGAAGTGATTCTCCAGCGGGTAGGGATCAGTATCCCACGGTAAATATTGGCCCGTATGCCATGCCGAAACCAACAGACCAATTTTCGTATTGAAGGGATTGGATTGCGAAACCATGTGTCGCCAGGCGTTGGCGGCATCGCTGCCGTGAACACCGGCCGATGCGCCGTGCGTTCGCAATGGGTTGCCTGATTGACGCAGAGTGAGCTGGTTGGCGGCCAGCGATATCGCCTGGCAAATCGGTTTCGGCGAAATGCCGTCGGCAATCGCCGACGCCACGGCCCGGCTGGCTTCAAATTTGTCAGTGCCATAAATCGTGTTGGAAAATTCCCGGACCCAATCGTCATCCGGTTCCCGAGTACCGAGTGGAACGGATTCGAGGTTGTATTCATCCACCAGTTTTGGAACATGATCCCGAATGGGGGACGCCTTCGTCCCTTTGTTCTTCCGATTCGTTTCGTAGTCGACGCAGTGTCGCACGCATTGTCGCAGCAAAGTATGGGCATGCTCGGCACCGGCCACGTTGACCAGACTCATGCCGCGGTAGGCGAGCACAAACCGATGCACATCGACTTCATCGGCGATCGTATACAGCAGCGTATCAAACGCAATTTCTCCGTGCTTTGCCATCACGGTGGCAAACAGCTGTTCGGCTTTTTCCATGTCCGCCTGACGAACGAGTTTGCGGAGTTCGGGTCCGAAACGGTCGACTGAAACAGGTTTATCCGATCGGGCTGGTTCGACAGCTCCCAGCGTTTTTTTGCCCGGCCCGAATTGTTGAATCCGACTTGAGTTGCGGTACAGAACTTTCAACACCGGCAGTGCCTGTTGCTGGCCGGAAAGCTCCTGGGACATTTCGAGTGCCGGTACCAAAGCCATTTCTGCGTGGTAGCCAACATAGTCCTGGCCGCCGAATGTTTCCGCGTTGGCCAAGGCGGCGGCTGCGATCAACTGCTTGAGTGAAACGGATTGGGATTGCAGTGCCGCAACCATCTGCGTTTGCAATTGGTCCGGATTCAGCTCCTGCATCCGGCGGACCCAGGGTGTCAGATCGCCATAGCTGATTTCGGTGGCCGGTCGCAAATCAATTTCATCGGCAACTCCCAATTCAAGAGCTACGCTGCTGCCCAGCCCCGCGATCAACATGCCGTTGCCAACATTTTGCAAAAACTGCCTGCGTGACGAATAAAACATCGTATTCTCCTTTAGGCCAAAGTGCAGAAACTGCGACGTGATCAAATCTCCAACAGCATCATATCGGTTGATCAGTCAAGATTCAAAGCAATTTGTGCGGATCATGCGTCGAATCGCCGGGCGTGGGCTTCGCCGCCGGCCCTTCCGAAACAGGCTCAATAGTAAATCTGCGGCGCTGGGGTAATTTTGAAACTCGCATTTTTGCTGAAAATCCATTAGGATTCCGGAAGTCATTCATTCAAAAAAGGACGATTTGTTGTCGATTGCATTTAAAACCACGCCGGTCACCACCGATTTCAAAGGCAAATACGCATTTATCTCGCTAGGATGCCCGAAAAATACGGTCGATAGTGAACGGATGATGGGTTTGCTGAAACTGGATGGATACGAATTGGTCGCCGATCCGGTCAATTCGGATTTTGTCGTCGTTAATACCTGTGGGTTTATCGAACAGGCCCGCAAAGAGTCTTACTCAGCGATCGACGAAATGCTGGAGCTGAAACGATCGGGCAAGACCAAAGGCGTGATTGTTTCGGGTTGCTTGGCCGAGCGACAAAAGGAAGAAATGCTCGTCGATCGACCCGATATTGATTCGCTGGTCGGCGTTTTTGGCCGTGAAGAGATTACAAAGATCGCTGATCGCCTGGTGGGCGACCTTAAGGAACAGCGCAGCATTTTTCAACCGGCGCCGATTCGAGCTTTGCCTGATACAGGCCGATTGCAGATTACGCCTCGCCATTTTGCCTACTTGAAAATCTCGGAAGGCTGCGATCGATTGTGTACGTTCTGTGCGATCCCGAAAATGCGAGGTAAACATGCGACCAAGCCGATTGAATCCGTGATCGCCGAAGCGACCGAGTTGGCCAATGCCGGGGTTCGGGAACTCAACATCGTGGCCCAGGATACGACCTATTATGGCATGGATCTGTATGGCGAGACCCGCTTGGCGGAATTGCTTGTCGAGTTGAACCGTGTTCCGGGGCTGGATTGGATTCGACTGATGTACTTTTATCCGATGTACATCACGGACGATCTGCTGGATGTCATGGCGGACAGCGAGAGGATTCTGCCGTATGTCGATATGCCGCTGCAACATGCGGACGAAACGATGTTAAAGCGAATGTCGCGCCGCGTCGGTCGCGAGGAAACGGAGGCGTTGATCGAGCGGATGCGTGAACGAATTCCGGGACTGGCAATGCGAACAACTTTTATTACCGGATTCCCCGGAGAGACGGATCAGCAGTTTGATGTGCTGGTCGAGTTTGTCCGTCGATTCAAGTTCGAGCGTATGGGGGTTTTTACCTATTCTTTCGAACCCGACACGCCGGCAGCCAAGCTGCCTGGCCATTTGGATGAAAACGTCAAAGAGGAACGGCGCGGGCGGTTGATGCAGGTACAACAGGAAATCGCCTTCGAGTTCAACGAATCACTGTTTGGGCACAGCCTGGATGTGATCATCGATCGACCAGTCGCTGAACAGGCTGGCGCGTGGGTTGGTCGCACGATTTACGATGCGCCAGATGTCGATAGTTTGATTTACGTCACGGAATCTGATGATCGACTTGCACCGGGACAGATCGTGTCAACTGAAATTGTCGGACGCAGCGACTATGATCTGATCGGTGTCGCGACGGGTCAGCCGCGTTGAGCAGCGGTTTCATTAGCCGGAAGTGTTAAATGAATTCCAAAAACACGGAAGTCTGGAACGTTCCCAACAGAATTTCGGCGGCCCGACTCTTACTGTCGCTCGTTGTGTTTGCACTCATTCCGCTGCAGTATTACTGGCCGGCGTTTTGGGTGTTCGTCGTTGCCGCCGGTACGGACTGGATCGACGGCTGGTATGC
>JBGSXT010000314.1:0-7128 GCA_041751295.1 Mariniblastus sp. | reverse complement strand
ATTCAGTGAATGAATCCGCTTGAGCGGATGCAGCCAGAGCGAACATCACAACGGCGATCGGATAACAGGCTGTTTTTTTCATTGTTATTTTCCTGGTTGTAGTTCCAGTAACGGTTTACAGTGGCTTGCTGGCGGCCTACGTCAGAGGGGGTCATACCCCCGCGGCGTGAACGGTTACTTGTTCAAGTTGACATCGAAGGGGTTTTGACACTTTCCTCTTCAAATCAACAATAAACACGAAGTCAAGTTTTCGGCGCCGCCAATTCCTGCAGTCCCAAATACATCAACGCACTGATTATTCCGGCGTTGGATACCGCCCATTCAAATGTTCGACAGCAGCTTACCAGCGTTTGCCACCACCGCCACGGTTCTCGCGGGGTCGGGCTTCGTTGACCGTGATACTGCGACCTTGCAGCCGCTGCAGATTCATGCCTTCGATCGCTTGTTTGCACTCTTCCGAGTCAGGCATTTCGACAAACGCGAACCCGCGCGATCGACCCGTTTCGCGGTCTGTGACCAGATTGACTTCTTCGACTCGACCGTAAGTCGAGAAGGCTTCCTGCAATTCAGCTTCGGTGACTCCGAAAGCCAGATTTCCAACATATATTTTGGCCATGCAATGGGTACCTGAAATGATCGCCACCGGAACGACATGTTCCTAAATTCAGATCAGGACGAACAAGCAACAGACCCAACGCCAATAAAATGAACTTGGTGGAAGTGATTACCAGTTGTAAATAATGACAAATCACCGGTTCGCCGTCAATGGATGGGAGTTGCCAATTGCCGGTGGAACGCGACTGTTGATATTAAATGGCGTGATGCTTGGAGTAGTCGTTTATCGACCAGCCGGCAGGCGCGCTGTTGGCATGTTACTACACCGAAGCCTGCCGGCTAATCGTTAAACGACCAAGTTAGGACCAATCCCCTAACTCTAAGCAGTGACAATGTGCCAATCGCCGTCGTTCGAGTTTGGGTGCTCAGGCACTTCATTCTTGGGAGATTCCTGCGGCTGGTCCAATTCGCCCGCGTCGTACTTTTGTAGCCAGTCGGTCAACGCCGGTCGATCGGCAATTGGTCCGATTTTCTGTTGGAAGGCTGCAGCGAAGGCCAGCAGTCGCGCGTCGTCGTTGAGGTGCCCCGTGATGGACGCGGTTACAGGTTGCTTCCCCCCAGTTTTCAGATTCCGGTAGCGACAGGGAATGACAATCGACGGATGGCCGGTCAAGTTGGTGTGGAAAACGTCCGGCAACTTGAACAGAAAATCAAAGTCAGCCATGAATGCTTCGAATTCGTGCATGACCGTGGTCCGCAATCGCATCAGGCGAATGTAATCGATTGCCGAAACGAATTGAACCGTTTGGAAAATCGCCTTCCATTGGTTCCAGCCTTCCGTTTGTCCGTCCCGCAGCATTTGATCAAACCCGGCGGCTGCTTCCAGATTGATGATGTTTGCCAACACTGGCAGGGGAACCGACGTTGGCAATTTGGCTTCGACCAATTGACATCCCATGTCTTGCAACAGCTGCAGCTCTGGACTCTGTTCAATCGACTGACCAGACGCATATCCGATCTTCAAACTTGCTGGTTTCAAATCGACGGGCCAATCGAAGGAAACATCCTTCGCCGATAAATCCAGACCATCAGCACCGTGAATTGCGGCGAATACAAGCGCACAGTCTTCGGCGGAGCGACAGATCGGTCCGACCTTGTCCATGGTCCAAGACAAAGGCATGCACCCAAATCGGCTGACACGTCCGAAAGTCGGTCGGAAGCCAGTTGCTCCGCAGACTCGGCTGGGAGTTGTGATGCTGCCGAGCGTCTCCGTACCCAACGAAAATCCGACCAGCCCGGCGACTGTGGCCGACGCACTGCCAGCGGACGAACCGCTGGACCCGGTGCGAGGATTCCATGGATTGCGTGTCAGTCCCGCGAACCATTGGTCTCCCATGGCGATTGCGCCCATGGAAAGCTTTGCGACAAGCACAGCTCCCGCCTGTTCCAGGCGTTTGTAGACGGTTGCCGACACGTCAATCACACGATCCTTGAATTGTGGAATTCCCCATGTCGTCGGATATTCAGGCACGGCAATCAGATCCTTGGCACCCCAGGGAATACCATGCAGCGGACCCCGATAATTGCCGTCAGCAATTTCGGAATCCGCCCTCTCTGCCTGCGTCATCGCCAATTCTTCTGTCAAATTGACCACGCAGCGCAGCATCGGTCCGAATTTCTTTAATCGAGCCAGATAAATGGCCGTCAGCCGCTGACTGGTAATCAGGCGGGTGCGAATAAAATGGGACAGATCGCTTATAGACAGGAATGCGACAGCCTCCTCGTCCGCAGGAAGTTCCATGACGGCTGGCGGGCGCTGCGCTTTAACATTGCGGTTGATTGCAGGGTTCGATTCGGGTTTGGCGAGCGTCTGGAAATGGAAAGCGGGTCCGAGATAGTGATCGAGCTGGATTTTCCGCAACGAGGCGAGCTGCAACTGCTGTGCTTTTACGGCGTTGACAATCTGATCCAATTCATCGTCGTCCGGTTGGTAGCCCGTGATCCAAGCCGCCTGCCGTAGGGATTCGCGCGTCAACTCGTCGTCACCAGTTGTCAAGATCACCGGATGAAGGGGGGCGGCAGCGAATCCCGTTGCAGTCAGCGTCTTTAACAATTCACGTCGGTCAAACATGGTTCCATACCGCTCAAATACGATCTAAATTGGGTAGTCCAATTCTATTCAAAATAATCTATGATATTGGGTCATTATTCCAGGATGCCGAACAGGAAGCCAAATTGAAAACTCAGAAAGCGCCAATCGTCGATTTTTCCGAATTCAGCTTCGACAATGTGATTGCGGACAGAGCCGCGATTGCCGAATCCAACCCGCATCGCCACGAAATGGCCTTGCTCGATGGAATTCTTTTGATGGACGCAAGTCGCATCGTTGGCTATTACGACGTGCCGACCGATGCATTCTGGGTGCGGGGTCATTTTCCAGGCCGACCATTGATGCCGGGCGTGTTGATCGCGGAAGTTGCCGCCCAGCTGACATCTTACGTGGCCACAAAAAAGGGAATCCGCGGCGATGCCGTGATTGGTTTGGCCGGATTGCACAACATCCGTTTCCGCGCACCAGTCCGACCTGGTGATCGGCTGACGGTCATGAACTCAATCGAAAAATCGCGGAAAGGCGCGATGATCGCTACCAATTTCCAAATCTTCGTTGGTGAAACTCTTGCCGCTGACGGGGAGATCAAGGGGGTCGCGATCAACGAAGCTTAAAATGGATGTACCGCGGCAATCAGGCTTGGTCCGTAAAACGGGCATTGACCATTATTTGTCGATTGTGCCTTTAACGTTTGACGTTCCCGCATGCCCAACCTCCGATTTTCGGTCGATCGCTTGAGCGACAAGCAAGGTCCCCAAAAAAATACAAACCGCTCCGATGCCGACCAGAAAAAATCGGGCATAGTCGCGGCCCAGTTTGCGATCAATGGCGCGAACGGAGGCCAGATCGAAACAACGCGCGTTTTCCGTCAACGCCGCATAGCCGATATTTAAACCAAGCCCGATGGCGATGACAGCAACCAGAAAATCGCGGCTTGGATTATCCGCGCTGTGCGCGAATAGAATCAGATTTTGGCAGATCGGCTCAAACATGTCGCCATCGTCTTACGATCAGGGTGAGAAAACGGGCAGGTAGTTCAACGGAATTTGTAAAATGATCGACGCCATGGCGGCACCGAATTCCGGACCAGCTTCGCTTGAACTCCACGAGCCATCGGCGGCCTGGGAATTAGTCAATTGATCGCGGATAGCCGGGTACCAATCGTTCCAATAATCACCCCCCGCATGCCACATGGCCTGCACGGCATAATAATGCGAATAAAAATAGTGGCCCCCTCGGGCAGCGCCGTCCGCCTTGAATTTTTTCAGGTATTTCAGCGCTTTTTCGACCGGTTCCCCCTCGTAAATCCCGGCACTGTACAGCGACGTGACTCCGGCTGCGGTCATTGCAAACGTCGTATGTCCGCCATTGAGCGTGTAGCGAAAACTTCCGTTCCCATTTTGACTCTGTTGAACGTATTCGATGCACTTGGTGCGGACTTCATCCGGGACATCAATGCCCGCATCGCGGGCCCCACGCAAGCCCATGATTTGGCACACGGTAATGGAAAGATCCGCATCGTTCTTGATCGGCTGATACCGCCAGCCGCCTAGGTCATTCTGGGTGCGGCAGGTCAAATCGACAGCCTTGCGCAGCTTGTCACCAATTTCCTTTTTTTGTGTCATGCCATAGGCTTGCGAAAGAAACAGCATACTGAAGCCATGCCCGTACATGTTTTCCCGAGCCGAGTTGTCAGATACCGCAATGTAGCCATCATCCCTGACGTTTTTCAAAATGAATTCAACACACAGATCGATCGTCTTGCCATACTTGCCAAAACCCGGGGCATGACCGCCACACATCAGAGCCAGTCCGCCAAGTGAGCAGGTCGCCACTCCCGACGCAAGTCCCTGGTTTCCAAAGGCCCCACGATTGCGGCCGCTTTTCACTTGCCGTTGGTTCAAGTAGGAGAGTGCTTTTTCAACAGATCGATGGGTCTTCGGAGTCATCAATTCTGCCGGCGATTTTTCGTTAACAGAATTCTTGCGATCCCGCGCCGTTGCTGACATCGGGGTTGCCAGCAAAGCCGCCCCAGCCGCAACCGCCAGACGATTGAAATCACGCCGATCCAAGGGGAAATTCATGTTCTGATCCTGCCACCAGTTGCATTCATAACTTCATCATAATCCGCAGGTCCGATTGGGTCAAAGCATCCCCAAGGTAACGTTCATCGTCAACGGCAAACAAACCGCCGACTGGTTGAGGGTGTTCCACTGAATGGCGGAGTCGATAAGATGTTAGTTTGATTCATTGCAAGCACGAAGCTGAAGGATATTCGTTCAATGCCAACTTCCAGCGTGGATATTCAACAACTTGCCGTTAACACGATTCGGACGCTATCGATGGATGCTGTCCAGTCCGCCAACAGTGGCCATCCCGGTACTCCGATGGCATTGGCTCCCGTGACTTATTCGCTGTGGACTCGACACTTGCGCTACGATCCTGCCCATCCCGATTGGCTGGCCCGAGATCGATTCGTGCTGTCCTGCGGCCATGCTTCAATGTTGCTGTACAGCGTTCTCCATCTTGCCGGAGTAAGGAACAGCCAAGGGCAACCGGCGATTTCGCTGAACGATATTCGAAATTTCCGTCAACTGCACAGTCCTTGCGCCGGCCATCCAGAATTCGGCGCGGCTGCCGGGATAGAGACGACAACTGGGCCGCTGGGTCAGGGGATTGCCAATTCTGTTGGCATGGCAGTGGCCAGCAAATGGCTGTCGGCCCGTTATGAACAGAATCAAAACGCGGTTTGCGGGTTCAATGTATACGCATTGTGCAGCGACGGTGACATGATGGAAGGTATCGGGTGCGAAGCCGCATCGATCGCCGGGCATTTGAAACTCGACAACCTGTGCTGGATCTACGACGACAATCAAATCACGATTGAAGGGGGCACCGATCTGACGTTCAGCGAAAATGTGCAGCAGCGATTCAAGGGGCTAGGCTGGCACGTACTCACAGTCGACGACGCTAACGATCTGGATGCAATCGATCAGGCCTTCGAGTCCTTCAAATCAATCGATGATCGCCCGACACTGATCATTTTGCGCAGCATCATTGGTTACGGAGCACCCAACAAACAAAATACGGCAGCGGCTCACGGATCGCCGCTCGGCGAGCAGGAAATTGTGCTGGCCAAAGAATATTACGATTGGACGTTTGGAAAATTTGAAATCCCCGAAGGCGTATATGAACATTTTCAGGAAACGCTGGGGCGGCGAGGCGCGGAAGATTTCGCTGCCTGGCAGCAGGTGTGGAATGAATTGAAAATATCTGATTTAGGTAAATATCAGGATCTGTCGTTGATTCTCCAGAGAAAACTGCCTACGGGCTGGGAATCGTGGCTGCCGGTTTTTGAACCAGATTCGAAAGGGATGGCGACTCGTGTATCGTCCGGCAAAGTACTCAATGCGATGGCCGACAGAATTCCGTGGCTGGTTGGCGGCTCGGCCGATTTGGCGGGCTCGAACAAATCGCTGATTGAACACAAGGAGGCCGGCGATTTTGATTCGGACCATTTTGCCGGCCGCAATTTCCATTTTGGAATCCGGGAACATTCGATGGCCGCCATCTGCAACGGAATGTCACTGACGGGATTGCGCGCTTACGCGGCAACGTTTTTTGTATTCACCGATTATTTGAGACCGGCGATGCGGTTGAGCTGCCTGATGCATCAACCGGTGCTCTATATTTTGACGCACGATTCAATCGGTTTGGGCGAAGACGGACCGACCCATCAACCGGTTGAACATCTGGCTGCCTGCCGGGCGATCCCGAATTTGCTGGTGATGCGACCGGCCGATGCGAATGAGGTATCAGGCTGTTACAAAGTTGCCCTGTCGCAATCGACCCGCCCCACGGCATTGGTATTGACCAGGCAGGACGTTCCGACGATGCCGGTGGATGCCCATCGGGTCGCTGACGGTGTCAAGCATGGTGCGTATGTGGTTCATGACGGTGATCAACCGCAAGTAATTTTGCTCGGCACAGGCAGCGAATTGCCGATCTGTGTCGCAGCGGCTCAGCATCTGGAACGGATCGGCATATCGGTACGCGTCGTCAGCATGCCCTGTTGGGAACTGTTTGACGAACAGTCATCCGAATACCGAAACGCCGTGTTGCCGCCAAACATCGCTACACGAATTGCGGTCGAAGCCGGGATCGCTCAGGGGTGGGAGAAGTACATAGGCCCTTCCGGTCGATTTATTGGGATGTCGAGTTTCGGCGCATCGGCACCGTTTGAAACATTATATGAACATTTTGGAATCACGACGGACAACATCGTTTCTGTTGCGCAGCAAATGTTGATTGAACGCGGGCAATGCGATGAATGAGGGTGTCACCCAGGAATGGCTGGAATCCCAGATTCACGAATTGCATCCGTGGCATCATGACATCCGCATCAATGAAGGATTGACAGTGTCCCAGGTTTTTACCGGCGAAGGGAAGCTGGCTCGTGCTGA
>JBGSXT010000313.1:0-2418 GCA_041751295.1 Mariniblastus sp. | reverse complement strand
AATGGTTGATCCAGTAATCAATTGCTTAAACGGTAGTGTCTGGAATCAGAGTTTCCAGTCCAGAATGACTGCTGCACAGGTTCCATGAGATTCGACATTCTGACTCTGTTTCCTGAAATCTTCAGCGGTTACATCAGTCAGAGTATTCTGAACAGGGCGATCCAGTGTCAATTGGTCGAAATATTCGTTCATAACATCCGCGACTGGTCGGACGACAAACACCAAAGAGTCGACGACCGTCCGTTTGGCGGAGGGCCGGGAATGATCCTGATGGTCGAGCCGGTCGTCAAATGTGTCAGGAAATTGTCGGCACATTCCGACGTTCAACCGACTGTTATCATGCTGACACCGGCTGGTCGGCGGCTTGATCAGGAGTTCGTCGAGGACCTTGCAACCAAACCCCGCATCATGACATTGTGTGGGAGATACGAAGGATTCGATGAGCGGGTTTGTGAAATACTCAAGCCAATCGAGGTCTCCGTGGGAGACTACATTCTAAATGGGGGCGAAGTGGCGGCGATGGTCTTGGTCGACTCGCTCGTCCGCATGGTTCCGGGCGTACTGGGAGACGAGTTCAGCAACTGGGATGATTCGTTCTCGCGAGGAAATCGTCGGCTCGAATATCCGCAATATACCCGGCCGCGTGAATTCGAGGGTCACTGCGTTCCCGACGTGCTGTTGAGTGGCAATCACGAACAGATAAAAGCTTGGCGCGACGAAAAAAGTTTGCAAAAAACGGCAAATAGGCGTAGCGACCTGTTAGAGTAACACGTTATAAGAATTGATTCGAAATTTCAAAAACAGGGCTTTTTGCCTTTTTGCTGCCAGGCAGGTTGAAAAATGAGTGAACAATTAATGAAGCTCGTGGAGCAGGCGAACATGAAAGAAAATCCACCGGAATTTGAAATCGGTGATACGGTTGATGTTCATTGCCTGATTCACGAAGGGGAAAAAACCCGAACGCAGGTTTTCTCGGGTACAGTGATCGGTCGCAGCGGCGGCGGCGCCCGTGAAATGTTTACGGTGCGGCGGATCGTTGCCGGCCAAGGTGTTGAGCGGAAATTCCCCGTTCATTCTCCTCGAATCGCGAAGATTGAGGTTAAGCGGTCGTCAGTCGTTCGTCGCGCGAAACTGTTCTACCTTCGCGATCGAGTTGGTAAGGCAGTCCGGCTGAAAGAACGTCAGCAGTAACGGGGCAGGCGCGAAAAGCCGCGACGATCAAATTGGGAAACTTTTCCCGTAACGAAAGCGACCACTTTCAGTTCTTGTCAAGGTCCGGCGAAACACCAAAAATCAACGCTGGATCGAAGTCAGGTTCTTGATTGATATCAGGCCACGAATAGTGAGTCGTGTGAGCGCGTATCCGACAATGGCCAACCGTTCATCATCTTACCAGTTGCCGTGTCGGCCTTCATTCCCAACGCTTGGCCGCCGGTCAATTGATTGAAATTCAAATTGACTCGCGCCTGTCCTGTCGCTCGGCCATCCGACTTTGGAATCAGGACCAATCGGTAATCGCCCGACGTCTGTTGGATTGTGTCGACATGTGTGAAATACCTCTGGCCCTCTTCGATTTCAATGGAGACGAGGGAATCCAGACTGTTATCCGCATTGTTGTTGAATGCAATCAGTTCGCGATCCTGATTCCAGACACGAAGTACAGTATTCAAGTCACCTGAAACGGATTTCGTTCGAATCACCAATTCGCCCGTCCTGTCGGCGACAAAACTGAACATATCGATGTCGTTTCCAAAATTGGCTACGGCGTTGATACGTGTGTTGTCCTCGGCCAGTAATTCAAACTGGCTGGCATTGAAAAATCTCCCACCGTGATCGTCTGTGGGTCCGTTGTGTCGCACGGCAACCCGGAAACTTCCGTTGGAAGCATCGTTGTTAGCGGTGACAGCAACGAAGTACCGACCTTCATCCAGATCAAGCCGCAAATTGCTGTTCAATGAGTTTGGTTGCGAGGCATTATTGTCATTTTGGTCGATCAGCTGGCCGTTTCTGCGGAACACGCTGACAAATGCGTCGAAGCTTCCAAGTCCAATCGCGTCGACAATGACTCTGGCCGGATTGATAATCTCAAATTGAAAGACATCAATATCGCCGACCGGGTTGATGGCTCCTGAATCTCGAGCGATTTGAGCAAAGTCGAAGCTCAATTCCGTGGCCGTGTCGTCGAGGAAGTTGGAGTGCGAATCGGGAATTGTTGACGCCCCGCCGAGGAACACGCCGCCTGCTCCTTCAATTTCCGCACGAAAAGGAGCAATGCCCGTCCACCAGGAAATGTCACCATAGACGCTGTTCTGAGTCGTCCCACCGGATAGAACACCGGCAACAAAAAATTCACCGTCCTGTTCGACCAACAGCGGGCCACCGCTGTCGCCCGGTGCGGTGGTCGCCTCGAACACAAGC
>JBGSXT010000312.1:0-18129 GCA_041751295.1 Mariniblastus sp. | reverse complement strand
GAGTCAACAACGTGGTTGATGACGCGGCCGCAAGGTCGACCGCGTTGGTTTTGGATTGGATGCTAAAAAGACAAACGTTCCAAGAAAGGAGACTGGTCTCGATGAAACTCAAATTGTTTGCTGCGTCGCTTATTCTCGCTTCGGCGATTTGTAGTGACGGATATGGGCAGGGTCTGCTCGGAAGAATGACGAATGGCTGCGGTTGCGACGGCGGCACCTCGTGTTGTGATACGGCTCAAAGTTGTAACACAGGCTGCGGCAATAGCTGTCGAGGCGGAGGATTTGGCATTTCCCTGGATATCAATTTCCAATTGCCGAAATTGTGTCGCAGTCGCGGTTGTTGCGACACGGGCTGTTGCGATTCGGGTTGCTGTGGTTCTGGTAAAGGCGGGTGTGGTTTGTTCAATCGCAAAGGTGGCTGCTGTGATAATGGCTGCGACACCGGCTGCTGCGACACCGGCTGCTGCGACTCCGGTTGTGGCGGAGGCGGATGTGGCGGTGGCGGCTGTGGTTTGTTCAACCGTAATCGTGGCTGCTGCGATAACGGCTGCGATTCGGGTTGCGACACCGGCTGCGGATGCGACTCTGGTTGTGGCGGATGCGACTCTGGTTGTGGTGGATGCGGCGGTGGCGGTTGTGGCGGCGGTGGTTGTGGTTTGTTCAATCGCAATCGTGGCTGCTGCGACACCGGTTGCGATACTGGCTGTAGCGGTTGCGATACTGGTTCTGGCGGATGCGATACTGGCTGTGGTTGCAATTCCGGATGCGATTCCGGTTGCGATTCTGGTTGCTATACATCTTGCTGTGGATCAGGTGGTTGCTGCAAAAGGGATCGCTGCTGCAAACGGGGTTGCGGGCTGTTTGGCAAGCGACGTGGTGGAAACTGCTGTGCACCTGTCTGTGACCCCTGTTGCGATTCAGGCTGCGGTTCCCCGGTTTCCAACGGCTGCGGCTGCAATGGTGGAACAACTGGTTATCAGGGTGTCGGCGGAGGCGCAGTTCCTTCTCAGGCAACTCCGGTAATGGATCAGGGACAAGGCGTCGAAGGTACGGTTTCTCCGGTTCCAGACGCACCATCGCAACCCAGCGCTTCAGACGGTGGTTCGATTCGCAACCCGGTTGTTGATCCGAGTGCCTTCATTTTCCGTGGACAGCGCAATTACAGCGCCAACTAGTACCCATCAGATTCTGTCAATTCAGATTTGGTAAATACAGGGCCCGGTCAATCATTTGACCGGGTTTTTTTTTATGGACGGTTGGCAACAAGTCGAACCGAGCCTGTTGAAGGTCAGCGGAAAGGGTTAGCATGAAAAGATGAATCATGATATTAACTTTGCCGGTCAAAAGCTGGGCGCGCTGGTGGACCGATCGGTTGATCCAAAGACGATCGAATGGATCGATTCGCTGGCTGGGGAAACGCTGATCCGACAGGCGACGATCGTCCCGCCAGCAGATGATTCCAGCCTCCGCAACATTGCCAACCAGCTATTAACCGGCGGCTTCGACGCCGTGATTTTTCTGACGGCGGCAGGTGTGTTCCGGTTTTGTGAACGATCGTTTCTGATCGTGGACCGATCGCGAGTGGTCGATGCTCTGTGCGATATCCCGACCATCGCCATTGGCAAACTGGCGTCGGAAAAATTGGCGGCCTATGGAGTTCGGGCGACATTCGCCATGCCTGATTGTGAAAGCTGGCGGGATGTACTGATTGGCCTGGAAAAAAAACTGCAGTTGGCCAATATGTGTATTGCGCTCGAACAAACTTCGGATATTTACGGACTGGCTGCCGGACTGGAAGCCCGTGGCGCGACCGTGCAACGGATCGATGCTGTTGATTTTCAGCAGACAGATCCAAGTTCTGCGGAACAAGATCTTCTGGATGCGATCGAAGACGGAGAATTAGGAGCAATGTTATTGCCGAATCCCGTTTGCGCCGCCAGATTTGCCTTCCTGATTGATCGACGCGAACAGCCGATCTTGAAAAAGCACTTGAAACAATTGGTCATTCTGGCACTGAATCGGGAAACCGAAGAATTGTTGACCGATCGGGGTTTTCCGTCAGATATCGTCCTCCAGCAGCCATGACCGTTGGCCCGGATCGCCATGCCAGAGCTTCAGTTTCAATTTCAATACGGCCCGGATGACCTGAAAGCGATTCGAACCGCCAGCGGCATTGTTCACCATTCGCCGGCGACGACGATTTCGGTCTGGATCTGCGGGTTGGCAGTCTGCCTGGTGACCCTTGGTGCAATTGGATATTGGTCGGTGTTGACGGTGATTACGGTTCTTGGATTTTCTTTTCTGGCATTTTATGTGCATCGAATCAATCGTCACAGTCTGACTGGTGTGGAGTCAGAGATCCATACACTGACATTGACCGATTCAAAGGTAACGGAGACCGTCGGCCATTCCCATTTTGAAAAATCATGGGACGCTTTCGAGGAGTTTTTGGAGACGGATGACCATTTCCAGCTGCGACATTACGAAAAGATCACCCTGTTACCAAAACGGGCGATTCCGGATGGCGAGCTGCAAGCCTGTCGAACACTCATTCGCGAGCGCGTCGGCCAAAATTCGTCAATAACATTGCCTCGCTTCGACGACTGGTTCCAGTCCGGATTCGGAAATCCTGTTTATCATTTCCATTGGCGGGATATCGACATCGAGCAATTGACGCGAGCACGACTGCGGCCATTCAATCCGCTGGAACGCGATTCCAGCGGACTTTCCGGAAATCAGTCAATTGGGACAGTCCTCGCGGCATTGATCTTGACGGGATTCATCCTACTGCTGTTCGTTGTGAGTACATCTGCCTCGCCGCCCAAACGGGCAAACTGGTTGAATATTCTCGTTTTTCCACTTGCCGTCTGCATTCCATTCGCATTTGCCTTCGCTTGGTGGAAATATATCAGTCGTCTGGCCGGCAAGCGGTTGCCGCGAATTCCGAAGGATGAGATTTACGTTACCCATAATGACTTCGGGCTGTTGATTGGATATCCCAAAGCCGTTGCCCAATACGGCTGGCAGGATATTTCAGCGTTCTATGTTGGTGATCGCTTTATTGGATTCCGTCCTCACAATGGCCTGGTGCACGTCATCGCCAATCAGGCCTTCGGTGGTAGCCCAATGGCAGTCGATTTTCTGCTGATTGCCGAACAGCACAGGCAGCAATTCGAACAGGAACCCAAGCCCACAACTGCTGAGATTCATGTCGTACAGGAAACCGGCAATCCCTATCAGCCACCGGCGTGGATGAAATGAAATCACGATCTCGCCTTATTTCTGGTAAAATCAGATGGAGTCGGATTCGCCGGTTGGCAGAATTAAACGCCGCACTTTTCATTTTTTCGCATTTCACTTTCCTGACAGGTCCAGCATGGCAACTGCGGAACAACTTCAACAACTGGCGTCGGGCGATGTGGCCGGAATTGACGAACTGGGATCGGTATTTCGTCGATTGAAAGCGGAACTCTCGCAAATCATTGTGGGGCAGGATGACGTCATCGAACGATTGGCAATCTGCCTGTTCGCCCGCGGTCATGCCCTATTGATGGGTGTGCCGGGATTGGCCAAGACGCTGCTGATCAGCCGTTTGGCGGAGACGATGTCCCTCCATTTTTCGCGGATCCAGTTCACTCCCGACTTGATGCCGATGGATATCACCGGCACGGATATTCTGCAGGATGCAGGTGCCGGTCGACGCGAGTTCGAATTTGTCAAAGGGCCGGTGTTTGCCAATATCGTCTTGGCCGATGAAATCAATCGGGCACCTGCCAAGACCCAGGCGGCGATGCTGGAGGCGATGCAGGAACATCGCGTCACCGTGGTAGGAAAGACATTTCATCTTGAGCAGCCGTTCTTTGTGCTCGCCACGCAGAACCCTGTCGAACAGGAAGGAACGTACCCGTTGCCCGAAGCGCAACTGGACCGCTTCATGTTTCTGATCGAAGTCGATTACCCCAGCCGCGAAGAAGAAATCCGGATCGCGCGAACGACAACCGGTGCGACACTGCCCAAGCTGAATCAGATTCTTTCGGGTCCGGAAGTGATTCGCTTTCAGGACCTCGTACGGCGCGTTCCGGTTCCGGATCACATTTACGAATTCGCGGTCGATCTGACTCGCCGCTCGCGACCAAACTCGGACGAGTCGCCGGAATGGCTCAAGCCGCTGGTCGGCTGGGGCGCCGGCCCGCGCGCGGTGCAATATCTGGTTCTGGGAGCCAAGGCCCGGGCTGCTCTGCATGGCAGTTATATGGTCCGCCTGGAAGACATCCTGGAAGTCGCCGAGCCAGTGCTGACCCATCGCGTGCTGACCACCTTTGCCGCCGAATCAGAAGGCATGCGCAGCCGCGACATCGTCCGGCGACTGATTGATGATTTTTGATTGATGATTTTTGATTGAGGAATCTCAAATCTCAAATCATCAATCATCAATCAAAAATCAAAAATCATCAATCATCAATAAAAAATCATCAATCAAAAATCCCTATGCCACTCCACAACTTCATCGAACCCCGCGTGATTGCCCGGCTGAAAGCGCTGCCGCTGCATTCGCGGTTGCCGATGCTGGGGAGCGTGACCGGGATGCATCGCAGTCCGCATCGCGGGTCGAGTCTGGAGTTTGCTGAATACCGAAAATATGTGCCGGGTGACGACACGCGCCGGTTGGACTGGCGGGCTTATGGACGTAGCGACCGGTTCTACATCAAGGAATTCGAAGCCGATACGAACTTGCGTCTTTGTTTGATCGTTGATACGAGCGGTTCGATGAACTACTCGAACGGTGGGCAGACGAAACTGGAATTTGCACGGCAATTGGCGGGAACGCTCGCCTGGCTGGCGGCACAACAGGGTGACGCGATCGGGCTGTATTGTGCCGGGAAAAAATTTCACAAGGAGATCGGGCCGAAACGGAACGCAGCGCACCTGCGAGTCGTCCTCGATTCATTGGCAGAAATGCAGGCGACAGGCGAAACTGGCTTGGCCACTGCACTGCACGAAGCGGCCGAGCGAATCCGCCAACGGGCACTGGTTGTTGTCATTTCCGATCTGTTTGTCGAGCCCAAAGAGTTGGGCGACTGTTTCCAGCACTTGCGCTTTCGCAAACATGACGCGGTGGTCTTTCACCTGCTCGAGCAAAACGAAATCAGTTTTGAGTTTGACCGCCCGATGCGATTTGTTGATCTGGAAGGTGGCGCGCCAATGCTGGCCGATCCGGCGATTGTCGCCAACGAATATCGAAAAGCAGTCACGCGATACCTGGCCGATACGAAAACGATCATGCGCGACGCGGCGGTCGACTATCAGAGATTAAGCCTTGACCAGCACTACGGCGACGTCCTCGCACGGTTTCTGCTGGAAAGGGCTCCGAAACGTAAATGAGGTGAGCGAGAGGAGTGTGAATGAGAGCAGGTGGGTGTTTGCCACGACGAGTATGAATTACCCGAAACGGACCGTTTTCTGACCTACACTGTTCGATTAAAGCCTAACGAGATTGCCGAATTCACGGTTAAAATGCAAAAAAAGGGGGCCAAAAAAGTTAGCGAACGAAAGTAACCACGACCGGGCCTGATTGATGATACTAGAACCAAAAACGAAGAGCTTTTGAAATGAATCAAAAAGTCCATCAGTGGCACGGAACAAGAAGAAGGCAATGGTGTTCAAAATTGAGTAGGTTGAACTTTCTTAGTGAACTCATGAACAAACAGGTAGTCCTTGCTGGTTGTTTTTTGGCGAGCCTTTTCGTTTGCGGATTGCATGAACTGTTGTCTCAGGAAAAATCCTCCGGCGTGCAGTTCGCCGAGCGGCTATCGGTGACCGTTCTCGTCGTCGATCCCGATGGCGCGCCGGTTGAAGGGGCTGCAGTCGAACCGACGGCAGTGATTTCGAAGAACGATCCAAATGCCAGCATGTCCTGGATCGATGATCAACCGAATCTGGTTAAAGGGCTTGTCACCAACCAGCAAGGGGAAGTCACGCTGACCTGGCCTGTCAAACTTGGCGAGACTTTCGAACCGGCAGCCATTTTTTTGAGCATCAAGCATCCGGCTTTTGTGATCTACAGCAAGCGACACATGACGAATGAAAAACGATTCAATGCAGTCCTGCAGCGCGGGTTCCAGGCGGCTGTCACGGCGGTCGATGCCGTGAGCGGACAGGCGATTCCGAAACATGAACTGTTCGCCAGTACCAACTCGTCACTGCCGCGCGACTGGACGATCAAAAAAAATGGTACGCTGGTTTCCCCTGTGTTTGACGAGGAAGAAAACAGTTTTCGACTGATTCAGATTGCCAATGGTCAGGCGATCCGATTCAGCGATATGATTCATGTCGACCTGACTGAGCAGAACAAGTTCCTGTTTCGTGATGTAAAGATGCACGCATCGATTTCGATACGGGGAAAACTGGATGAAAAGGTTCCCCGCCCGATCAAAGATGGCTGGGTGGTCGCTGCAGCAGTCAGCATCCGGGAGGAAGACCGATTCACATACCACACCGCCTGGAATTGGATAGTCTATGGCCGGATTGCAGAAGACGGGACATTTGAGCTGAACGGGTTGCCGCCAAATACTCAGTTGCAGATGATTGCCAAATGTGAAGGTTGGGTCAACGAACCCTTGACCAACGGGGAATTCAAAACCCATTTCCCGTCCCAGGAAGGGAATCGACGCTATGCCGCGCCGCAACTGGTGCCAGTGGGGCAGGCGTTAACGGACTTCGAGTTCTCCATGCAACCGACCAGTCGGTGTTTGATCAAGGTGGTCGATGAACAGGACAAGCCGATCGCAGGCGCAACCGTATCTGCGCATTCCAACTTTGTCTTTTTTCATGGTAGCTCTGCCACAGGTTTCCATTCGGACGGATCAAGCGTGAAGCAAATGCTCGCATTACGACGATCACCCGGCGATATTGATGCCCAAGCCGGGGAATCCGCCGAGAAGCGACCGACTCCGGACAAGATCACGACTGACGAAAATGGCTTGGCGACTGTTGCCAATCTGTGTGGCCCTGTCGCATGGGGGCATGCCTACCATCCCGAGTACCGGAACGAGACGGGTGGTTTCGAGATACGCTTCGAGGTGATGTTGAAAAGCGGGCAAGAATCTGAAGCAACGGTGTGGCTTAAAAAGCTGGGGAAAACAATGCAGGTACTTTCCGCGGACGAAAAATGACGTTCCTTAACCCGGCATGGCTGCTTGCCTTGCCTTTGGTGTTATTACCGATCGTGATTCACTTGCTAAATCAGCGGCGGCATCGGACTGTGAATTGGGGGGCGATGCAATTTCTGCTGTCGGCACGGCGGATGAGTCGCGGGATGGCGAGGCTGAAGCAAATGTTGATCATGGCGTCGCGGATGCTGGTGGTCGCCGGATTGATTGTTGCCATTTGCCGGCCGTTATCGTCTGGCTGGATCGGCTCGCTGACTGGTGGCAGACCCGAAACCGTGATCGTGCTGCTTGACCGATCGGCCAGCATGCAGCAGCAACAGCTCGAAACGGGTGAAACAAAACTTTCGAGCGGCGTCAAGAAAATTGTCGAGGCCGTGCAGACTCTGGGGGGCGCGAAACAAACTGTGCTGATTGAGAGCTGCGCGAACAAACCGCTGGCACTGGCCGAAGCAACCGCATTGCTCGATTTGCCCGATACTGCCGCGACCGAATCGCAGGCCAACCTTTCGGCGATGCTGCAAACGGCACTCAACTATATTGCCGACAACCAGACAGGCCGAACTGATGTTTGGATCTGTTCCGATTCGGCCCGCAACGACTGGAACCCGGACAGCAGCCGCTGGCATTCGCTGGCGAGTGGTTTCTCGCAACTGGCAGGCGTGCGATTTCATGTCTTGAACTTTGCCGAACCGACCCCAGAGAACCTGTCAGTCGTCGTCGATCGAGTCGAGCGGGTTTCGACACGGGAGAATTCCGAATTGGTGATCGATTTGACGGTCAAGCGAATCAGCAATAAGACTTCTCCTGTTAACGTTCCGGTCACGTTTTCGATCAATGGTTTACGATCCGTATTGAATATGAGTATCGAAGGAGATTCGGCGTCGCTGGTCGGGCACCGAATTCCGATTGATGCGGAATTGCAAACGGGCTGGGGTGCGGTCGAATTGCCGTCTGATGCGAGTGCCAGTGACAACGTCTGGTATTTTGCCTTTGCGGAATCGCCAACGCGCCAGACCGTAGTCGTTTCAGAGGAACCGGCAGCGATGCGAGCGATCGAATTGGCTGCCGCGACGACGATCCAAAATGGGATCGCTTTTCAGGCGACACAGATTCGTCCCGACCGGGCGGGTGAAATCGATTGGCAGCAAACGGCGTTGGTGGTCTGGCAGGCGCCGCTGCCGACCGATACCGTGGCGCGGCAGTTGACCAGTTTCGCGGAGAGTGGGCGGACGGTGATTTTTTTGCCCCCTGCGAATCCGGATGGAACGGTGTTTGGCGAAATGAGTTGGGGTCAGTGGCAACGGAGTGACGGGCCGGGGTTGCCGGTGGGATTTTGGAACAGTGACGAAGACCTGTTGGCCAGGACGCGCGACGGTCAGGCTTTGCCGGTCAACGATCTGTTGGTCTATCGTTATTGCCAATTGAATGGTGAGATTCGAACCTTGGCGAAATTGGAAAATGGCGCGCCGTTGCTTGCGCGAAAGGCCAGTAATGCCGGGGCGATTTATTTTCTGACAACGTTGCCGATGGCGACTCATTCCAGTCTGGACCGCGAAGGGATCACGCTGTTCGCCATGTTGCATCGGGCGATTGCCACTGGAGCGGAATCGCTGGGGGCTGCCAGGCAGTTTGACGCCGGGAGTCTTCCGGCGCTGTCGGTTTCCTCGTTGCCGCCACTGGCACCCGGTTCGGCCATCACCCGGATGGCTCAGTCCCGTCCGTACCGTGCCGGCATTTTTGGCGACGAAAACCAATTGATTGCATTGAATCGACCGCGCGCCGAGGATGAATCATCACCGATGACGCGAACAGAAATCGACAGCTTGTTCGAGGGTCTCGATTATCACGTTATCGATGACACATTAGGAAATCGGCAATCGTTGGCCAGTGAAATCTGGAAGATATTCCTGATTGTCATGGGTTTGGCTCTGATAGCCGAAGCCATTCTGTGTTTGCCGGAAAAACCGGTGCCGAAAGCAGCCGAACTGCCGATGAGAGCTGCCGCATGATCGACTCACAATGGCTTTCGTTTTCATTCACACCATTGGCCGTAGCTTTTGGCATTGCATTGGTTTTCGGCTGCGCTGGATTGGCCTGGATGGCGATCCGCCGCAGTGGTTTCAAACGATCACATGTAGCCTTGGAAATGTTGCGAGTGTTGTTGGCCTTGTTGGTGGCGATTGCGATTAGCCAGCCGGAGTGGTTGCAACAATTCTTGCCCTTTGAAGAGCCGGTTGTCGCGGTGTTGTGGGACGAATCGGCGAGCATGCAGACGCAGGACATCATCGTGCCCGGCCAGGAATCGTCGACTGCGTTTTCGCGACTGGATTCGGTTCAGCCACTGATCGATCCGGCGAAGTGGGAGCAGTTTGCCGGAATACTGACAATCGTGATCCAACCGTTTTCGTCGTCGATGGCGAGTCCGAAACAGGGCTCGGACTTGAACGCGGCGCTGGCCACAATGCTGGAGAAGCACGCCAACCTGCGCGCCGTGGTCATGATTTCGGACGGCAGCTGGAACATCGGCTCGTCACCAACAGAATCGGCAACCCAGCTGCGGATCAAAAACGTGCCGGTTTACACTGTTGGCGTTGGTAGCGAGACAGCACTGCCGGACATCGAAGTCGCCAGTCTGGACGCGCCAACCTTTGGTGTGGTCAACAAACCGACCCGGATTCCGTTTTCGATCACCAGCACACTGGCTCGAGACGCGCGGGTTTCTGTTGAGCTATCATCGACCGACGGCGACAGGATCACGGGTGAGTACACAATTCCGGCCAATGGTGTTTTGCAGGAGGCATTTGTCTGGAGCCCGAAAAAAGTTGGCGAATACAGTTTGAAATTGACGGTTCCCCCATCGGAGGGTGAGCGGTTTACGGCGAACAACTCGATCGAAACTCCGATTTCGATTCGGGTGGAGTCGCTCAAGGTGTTGGTCGTCGAGTCGTACCCGCGCTGGGAGTATCGCTATTTGCGGAACGCTTTGTTGCGCGATCCGGGTGTTGAAGTCGCTTGCATGTTGTATCATCCCGATCTGGAAGGGGTCGGCGGCGGCAAAGACTATCTCGAAGAGTTTCCGCAAACCCTGGACGAGCTTTCAAAATTTGATGTGATATTCATCGGTGATGTTGGCGTTGGCGACGGGCAATTGTCGGCCCAGGATTGCCGACGGATCAAGGGGCTGGTCGAAAACCAGGCAACAGGCTTGATTTTCATGCCCGGTTTTCGCGGACGGCAGCTGTCGCTGGTTGAAACGGAATTGGCTGATTTGTTTCCGATCGTGTTTGACTTGGCCCAACCGCGCGGATGGGGCAACACGATCCCGGCCCAGTTCCAATTGACGGAAGCCGGAAGCCAAAGCTTGTTGACGAAATTGGCCGATTCGCCGGAAGCCAATACTTCCGTTTGGCGTAGTCTGCCTGGTTTTCAATGGTACGCGCCTGTCTTGCGAGCGAAAGTTGGCGCGCAAGTCCTGGCCGTACACTCCACGGAGTCGAACGAGAATGGACGGGTTCCATTGTTGGCGACGAAAACTTTTGGCGCGGGAAAAATCCTGTTTATGGGAACCGATGCGGCTTGGCGATGGCGCGAGGGGGTCGAGGACAAATATCACTATCGCTTCTGGGGTCAGGTCGCGCGGTGGATGGCCTATCAGCGCAACATGGCGGGGGGCGAATCGATGCGGTTGTTCTATTCGCCCGACCGGCCGCGGACGGGAGAAACACTTTCGCTCAACGCCAACGTGATGGCTCTGGATGGCGAGCCGTTGCAAAACGGCTCGGTGAACGTGCAAGTCGTCGCACCATCGGGGAATACTCAATCAGTCAAACTGTCACCGCAGATCGACGCCGGGCAGTGGGGTTTGTTTTCAGGATTTTTTGTACCGGAAGAAAACGGCGAGCATCACGTCACGCTCAGTTGCCGCGAAACGGGAGCGATGATTAACACGACCATCAGCGTTCAAGGCCGGGAGCGGGAAAAAATCGGGCGGCCGGTCAATCTGGAAGTGCTTCGGGAAATCGCGGCCATCACCCGAGGGAAATTGGTTGCGGCTGATCAAATGGGGGCAATCATCAATGAGATTGGTGCATTGCCCGAACCAGAACCACAAATTCGGCGAATTCGCTTGTGGGCACACCCCATCTGGGCCGGTACGATATTGTTATTGCTGACGGTATTCTGGATCGGCAGAAAGTTTGTCGGCGTAATTTGAACTCACATGGGTCGCTGGCGCGAACTTATTTTTCGGGACTTAGCGATCGATCGTATATTCTGCGAAATCGATGGCGCCCCTCGGAGTTTATCAAAACATGTTGAAACGCGAATCAAATATTTTAACCAGGTCCATCCTTGCGTTGTTTGCATTTGCCATGGCGTGTCAGTGTGAGGACGTCATTGCCCAGTGGGTTTTCTTTGGCTGGGGTCAGGAAGGTGATCAGGAAGGACAAGTAGACGGGACGCTTGAAAAGGAATTTGAAAATATCAAATCCGTCCAAGAGCAGCGGTTGGTGACCAGTATCGCTGATATGAAACGAGTTTGCGAATTGTCGGAAGAACAGGTCACGAAGCTCCAGGTAGCGGCCAAGGGTGCGATAGAAAAGTCAATGCAGGCGGTTCGCAAACAATATACCGACATGTTGACGCAGTGGGGCATGGTTGCTGATGCTGTCGAGGTCGAGGCTGTCGTGGATGATGCCGACGAAGAAACGGACGAAGAGCCTGATGAAAAGGACGAAGCCAATGCCGACGAAGACGTCGATGCACAGGCGGACGTGGTCATGAATGTGGAAATGATTGGAATGGTTCGCCAAAATATCGAAGCCATGGGAACAGAACTGGCAAGGCCGGAAACTCAAAGAGTCTGGAAGAACGCCATCAGCAAGACATTAACGGACGAACAGTCGAGGGCCTATGCCGAAACAGTGTCCGCGCGAGCTGCCAGGTTACGGAAAGGGGCGGTCGAAACTTTCGTTGCCAAGGTCGATACCGAATTGCTGCTGCTGGATTCCCAGCGGGAGGAATTGATCAAGCTGATCAACGACCGCTACGGCCTGGCCTTGCAAAAAGATGCTGTGCGCTCGTTCCGGCAAGAATTCTTGCAATTTGGTGACAGTACTGATCCAAAAATCAACAGCGATGCGAAAAAGTTTTTGTCGGACAGCCAGTTTCAAGTCTGGAAATCGGAATTTGCCACGGAGCTTGAGCAAATCGCAGCCAGAAATGGCAGGGACGAAGCGAACAAAGGGGGTATTTGGGGACGGCTATTTGGCAATTGAACGTTCTCAGCTTCAACAAAATCGGACATCGCAATGATTTTATGAAATATCAAGGCATGATGGGCTATCTTATACGGTGATCGGCAGCGGCCAGTTTCAATGTTCAAATACAGGACGAATTGCCAATATGTCTTTTGAAGTGCTCCGACGAATCAGCAATTCGTCCTGCAGATTTTTGCAACAATTCACAGGAAACCAATGAGCCACGTCAACAGCGACACGAAATTGCAATTGCCGGCAGGGATTCGGAGCAAGCTGGAACGTTTCCGGCGGCGGATCTGGATCGTCAAGCTGGTCGAAGGACTATGTGCCGCCGCCTGTGGATTGCTCGTTTCGTTTCTGATCGTGTTTGTACTCGACCGATTGATGGACACGGGCGCCGGTTTGCGAACGGCGATTCTACTGACTGGTTCAGTTGGTTTAGCGATTTGGTTTCCGCTGGTCTGCCACCAATGGATCTGGAAGAGCCGCAGACTCGAACAGGTCGCCCGGTTGTTGAAGGTGCGGCATCCACGGCTGGGCGAT
Organism: Mariniblastus sp.; assembly: GCA_041751295.1. Classification (GTDB taxonomy): domain Bacteria; phylum Planctomycetota; class Planctomycetia; order Pirellulales; family Pirellulaceae; genus Mariniblastus. The sequence goes on along the minus strand of JBGSXT010000312.1, from coordinate 5,159 downwards.
TATCTGCTGGGCATCATCGAATTGGTCAACAGCGATGGCAACGATGGTCGGAGTGAAGCGCTGTGCCGCGCGGCGGTGGCCCAGGCCGATCGGGAAACTGCGGATCGCGATTTTACGAACGATGTACCGTATCCCCGCCATCGGCAATGGACAATCATTGCGGCCGTTCCGCTGATTTTAGCGATTGCGGCAATGTTGATCGTGCCGGCGGCTGGTTCGAATGCGCTGCTACGCTGGTTGCTGCCCTGGAAAAATATTGAACGCTACACGTTCACCCGGATCGAATCATTGCCAACGCAGATCGTGGTGCCGATGGCAGAGCAAACGGAGCTCGATGCACGACTGAGTGCGACGTCACAGTGGAATCCTGAAGCCGGGTCGGCTTGGATCGACAAATATCGAGTCGATTCGAAGTTGAATGATCGGACCTATCAATTCAGGTTGCCCCCTTTCAAATCGCCGACCAGCGTTCAGTTGAAAATCGGCGATGTGCGAGAACAGATTTCCATTGATCCGCAACCGCGGCCGGAACTGCTGGCACTCAAGGCGAAGATTCAATTGCCGGCCTATTTGCAACGGACGGAGCCAGTCCAGCGAGAGATACGTGGCGGTGCCTTGGCCGTTGTCAATGGCAGCACTGTTTCCGTCCAGGCAACGGCTTCCCGGAAGCTGGCTTCAGCCTCCGCCGATGGAGCAGCACTGGATGTCGATGGGCAAACGATAGTCACGCCTCCGACTAGCATTACCGAATCGCAAACACTGGAGTTGGCCTGGTGCGACGCTTTGGGTTTAAGTGCCAAATCGCCTTTGAAACTGAATATCCGCTCATCGGATGACCAGGCTCCTGCAATCAGTTGCCGCGAACTCGAACAGCAGCGGGTGATCATGGAAAAAGACGTATTGGCGTTTGAAGTTGATGCAATTGACGATTTTGGAATCAAAACGCTGGGAATGGAATGGAGCGGCTCTCCGGCCATCACTTCGGGTGACGATGCGGCCAAAGGGGAAAAAATCATCTACGCGGGCAACCCCAACGCGACCGAAGTGAATGCCGTCGCAGCGACGTTTTCTCCTCAACGCGAATCGATCGCACCACAAACCATTCAACTCAGGTTGTTCGCCGAAGATTATCTGCCCGATCGTCAGCGGGTCCATTCACCGGTCTACACGGTTTATGTGTTGAGCGAAGACGAACATGCGATCTGGATGACACGGCGGCTGGATGAGTGGTTCAAGCAATCGCTCGAATCGTACGAACAGGAACAGCAGTTGTATCTGAAAAATGTCGAGCTGCGAAATTTGCCTGCCGCAGAACTCGATCGACCGGATACACGTCGCAAGATCGAAGCGCAGGCAGCGGCTGAACGGGCTCAGGCCCGGCGGTTGGAGGCTCTGACGCAGGCGGGTGCGTCGCTGGCCATGGAAGCGGCCCGCAACGAAAATTTTGGGGTCGATCATCTGGAAAAACTGGCTGAGATGATTCAGCAGTTGAAAGATATTTCCGAAAACCGGATGCCCTCGGTTGCCGACTTGCTGAAAAAAGCTTCGGAGGCTGAAGCGACTGCCGGCCTGAATTCCAAAACGGACAAACTGCCAAACAATTCAGTTTCCGACAATCCCCAAAATCCTGGACAACAGGTAACTTTGTCGGATGCCAGGCCCGAGGAAGATGATCCCGAAAAACCCGCACCCCCACCCTCAATTTCGATGCGTGAATCGTCGATGGACCAAACGGATCCAAACCAGCCGAACAACGCCAAGCTTGACAAGGCGGCAGAGTCATCCAGTCCATCCAAGTTTACGCTCCCCAATGTAACTTTGGCGGACAACTCGACTGAAGACGAAAACGCTGCGGACGCCTGCCCGGCAGGTAACCAGATGGCAGCGGCTGTTGATGCCCAGGAGGAACTGTTAGCCGAGTTTCAACGGGTCGCCGAAGAGTTGCAGAAACTGATCGGCAATCTGGAAGGGAGTACGTTTGTCAAACGGCTCAAGGCCTTGTCGCGACGAGAGCTGGTGTTGGCCAACGATATCAACCAGTCGACTCTCGCTGGATTCGGATTGGACCAGGCAGAACTCAAGAACGCTACGCGCGAGCGGACGAGGTTGCTGGTCGAGCGACAAACAGCCCATAGTCAAACGGTTCAACATGTACAGGACGATCTGGAGGCCTATTCCAACCGCAATCAGGATGGCAAATTCAAAACTGTGCTCGCCGAAATGAAAAACACGGAAATTGTGAATCAGGTCAGCCAGGTTGCTGAACGCATGTTGGCCAATGAACCCGGAACATCAATCGCCCATACGGAATTACTGGCCGACACACTCGACCGCTGGGCGGAACAGCTCGTCGGCCCTGGCTGACGGGGGGGCTCGTGACCGGGCTCCAAAGGTGGCAGTTTGCCACCATCGATCGTACTGGAAGTGATGAAAATTTTGACTGCCGAAATTGCGCTTCGCGAAGAAACACGGGGATTGGAACAAGCCAAACCGCAACTCGAAAAAGAACAGTTTGCCGCGTCGACTGAAGGGCTGTCCGATACCCAACTGGAGTTGCTGGATCGCACCGATGACGTGATCGACTTGGTCGTTGCATTGCCCGAAGGAGAAGAGAAATTTGCCAAAGAGATTGGCCAATTGACCAGCGCCTCGAACGCGATGTCGGATGCTGAGCGGATTCTTGATTCATTCGACACCGGTCCCCCCGCGATCGCTGCCGAGACTGAAGCGATCGAGTGGTTGCTGTTGGCCAAACGGGCAGGCAAGGGTGGAGGAGGAGGAGGTTCCGATCCGGGAGCGGGACATCGATCGGGTGCCGACCTGACTTCATCGGCGCTGGCCCTGTTGGGCGACTCCGAAGAGAAGGAAGCAAAAATCATCGACCGCGAAACGAATCAGGCGACCGGTAAAGCAGGCCGCGAATTGCCCGAAGAGTTCCGCGCTGGCCTTGATCGCTACTTCGAAGCCCTCGAAGGACAAGCAGGCAAATAGGACGAAACACAATAGGACGATAACTCGATAGGACGTAGCTCGATTTGGCAAATCAAGCCATAAACAAAGATGCGCCTACGGCGCACGAACAATTCAACGCAAAATCTTGTAATCAATTCAAAGCAAAAACCTTAAACAGGATTCAGTTCATGAAAACGGTTGCCTTCGCGGTACTTTTGTTCGTTTCCACAAACACTGTCCTCGCCCAGGACAATGCCGCCGATACTGCCGCAAATTCGGCGGTCCAGGAAGCTGCCGATACGGTTGCCACCGCTGTCGTTCAGGAAGGCGAAGCGGAAATGGTTGAAGCGGTCGCGATGCAACCCGCCATGATGATAGGTGCAGGGTTGCCTCAAATGCTGGCGGCGAAACGATTTCAGCTGACGCAGATTTTTGCCGTCGAAGTCGAAGAAATCAAACGGGTTTGTGAACTGGACGATGCGCAAGTCAGGAAATTGTCGATTGGTGCCAAGGGTGCGGTGAAAAAACTGATGCACGAGTGGAAAAAGACGGCTGATCAACAATTCGGTGTCGTGGCCGTTCGAGCAGTGCAAGACATGGGCGAAGAAGAAGTTGACCCGGTCGATAATGATCAAGGGCCAATCAATGACGAAACAGAAGTTGAAATCACTGACGCTGATCAGATCGATTATTCGTCTTTGCATATGGTCGTAATAGGAAATAACGGTAATACTTACAATGTCGAACAACCAGCCAAAAGCGAGTTCTGGAAAAAGACCATTGGCTCAGTCTTGACAGAATCACAAGCGACCCGACTGGACCAGTTCCGAATGGAACGTGAAGCGAAGAAGCGATCTGCAATGACCGCACTTTGTCTGAGCACACTGGATTTGGAACTCGGTCTGAATGACGAACAGCATTTGAAATTGTCTGCGCTGGTGACACCGTTAACGGAGAAAGCTGAAATTGACTGTTCTGCGTTCATGGAACCCTATCTTTACTATTACCATGCGTCTAAAGCCGATGAGGGATCGCTCAAGGAGTTTCTCTCAGCCGCGCAGATTCAAAAATGGAAATTGTTCATGGCCCCGACCCGACAAATCGGGCAAATGATCGAGATGGAGGCACAAGGCGCGCGCGTCATGCGAGTCCAGGGTCAGGCAATTGAGATCCGGAAGGTGGAAGACGACAAGTAAGTCGGATTGGAAAGCATGAAGCCACACTTTGCGATATTGATATTGACTGCGTTGATAGCCGTATCCAGCGCAACTCCCTGCTTCGCCCAACTTGAACAATTGCAGGTTCGTGAGGGAACGGGAATTCCTGGAGACGTGCGGGCGATTTATTTGAAGGGAGCGGATTACCTGGCCATCACACAAACACCTGAAGGAAGTTGGGGGAGTGGAGCCCAGATGTTTGGCGATGAAGCCTGCGGAATTTGCGGATTGGCAACGATGGCGTTTCTGTCGACGGGCGAGGACCCCAACTTCGGTCGCTATGCCCGAAACATCCGAGCTGCGGTCCGGTTCATGATCCGCAAACAGAATGGCAGGACCGGATATATTCCGGGCAACATGTACGTTCACGGTTTCGCGATGCTCGCCCTGTCCGAAGCCTACGGCGCTGTCGATGAACAGATGCTGTGGGCCGGTGAAGAAAAATCTGGATCGCAGCGATCGATCGGCGAAGCACTCGAGTTGGCGGTTCGGCTGGCCGTTACCGCCCAGAAAAAAAATCCATCCAAGGGCTGGCGTTATTCACCTGGCGATCCGTCGGCAGACACTTCGATTGTCGGTGCCGTGCTGATGGGATTGCTGGCAGCCCGCAATGCCGGCATCGACGTTCCCGATGAATCGATCGACGGCGCGATGAATTACATGAAATCCATGACCAATGCAGATTCGGGAGAAGTCGGTTACAGCGGACTGGGTGGACTGGGCGAATCGGGTGCCCGAACGGCAATTGCCTGCCTGGTTTTTTCGATTGGCAAACGAAAACACTGGCCCGAACTGGATGGAACAAAAAAATATCTGGCCGACCACCTCGACATCAGCCCCCAACAACATTGGGCGGAATACGAGCGTTATTACAAGGCCCAAGCGCTGTTTCAGGCCGATTACGATTCGTGGGAAAAATGGAATCGCAATACGATTCAGGAACTTCGCAACCTGCAAACCGATGACGGCCAAATCGGCAACAGCGACCAC
>JBGSXT010000311.1:0-4224 GCA_041751295.1 Mariniblastus sp. | reverse complement strand
AAGCGATTCCATTGATCAAATTGCCACCATGAACTCGAAAACAGCTTCAGCTCTTCCGTATTCAGTTTGCAGCCGTTGTCGACGATTTCGATGGATATTAATTGCGGGGCGACTTCGTAAAGAACGCTGACCGCGACTTGTCCATTTCCGTTCTCCGAACAGGAACGAACGCTGAATTCAAGTACGTTTTGAATACATCGTTGCAAAATATCCGGATAATACAGGTTGGCTATCAAGGCCTGTGACAGATCGTAGACCATCGCGACGTTGGCCAATTCCGCTTGCCGCGAAACCGACTGGATGGTGCGACTTAAGATTTCCGTCAATTTGGCATCCGCAGATTGTGGAATTCCGTTTTCAATTAAAAACAGAATATCCTGGAGAAGATTGGACAACGCCTCCTGCTTCTGATGCCCAATTCGCCAGTAGCCTGCTACCCGATCCAATTGTTGGTCTGCCAGCGCATCTTCGATCAGCTGATTACAACCACTGATGCTCTGCAGCAGGTTTCTGAGTTCATGGGAAATCACCGTCAGAACTCGGGCTGCGTCGGCAGGGTACAATTCAGTTGACATGGGCTGAATGGGGCGGAGGGTGACAGCTTTCGCATCTGTAATCCATGGAGCCAACGAAAACCGTGGCTAGCGCCTAATCGGCTCATCCTGATTTTCAAGCGGAGCAAAGCCTGACAATCAACGGCCCCTGGTCTTTCCGCTCTCGGCAGATTTCCGGAAATCAACATTCGGTTCGAACCGTCAGTCGTTTTTACCTGCGTCCTCTGGAACTTGAATATCCAAATCCTGAACCAGCGGTCGGGGTTTGGTCTCCGACGATTGATTTTCAGCAGTCGCTCCGCAACCAATCAGGAACAACAAGAACAGACAACCACAAACCGATAAACCGAACCGTGCCATTTTCCAACCTCTATTTTCAGCTTAATTATTGCAGGAACAGTCATAGCCGGATTATACCCGGTAAACGAGGCGATTATAGGATTAAAAGCAGGATCAAAATTCGAAGCGGCAAATTCTAGTCATTGTTTTCGATGCTTGGCAATTCGCTCTACAAACTTTTCATCTGCCGGTCGCCATCTGTCGGCCACCTAAACTCAATAGTCAACTGTTTCATCGATCTTCGCCGGCGGTGGCTGGAATTTTGGGCTGGTCGGCTCAGTCAAATCGTCGTAATCTCGCTCGAACTCCAGTCGGGCAGGTGTCGCTTCGAATTCGTTTTCGTGAAATGTCGTTTGTATTTCGGCAAGTCCTTTGCGGAATTGCGCGTAAGAGTTGCCGACCGAGCGGGCGACTTCCGGCAGCTTGCGCCCAAAGAGAACGACGGCCACGATCCCCAACACGATTAACTCGGAGTAGCCAATGGGACCGATCATGGAGAGAACAGGTTGCTGGAATGTTAACGATCGACAATGGTTAAGGCTGCGGATTTGGCGATTGCTCTATTTCGTTTCCGAATACTCTTCAACCTTTGGAGGAATCTCCTGTGGTTTTTTTGTTTCCGAATACTCTTCAACTTTAGGAGGAATCTCCTGTGGTTTTTCTTTTATTCCCGCTTTGAATTCGTTGATGCTGCGGCCCATGTTTCGCATCAAGCCAGGAAGCTTGGCGCCGCCAAACAGCAACAGCAGAATTCCACCCATGATCAGAAGTTCCGTTTGGCCGATTCCGAAGATACCGAGAACGACCATATCGCTTGCATGTGTCATGTTACTTTTTTGCCCAATTCGTTCGCTGGCGGTTATTTAAGTTTCAACGCGGCTTTTACCTACTCCATTTTAGAACTGTTACGGCTCGTGTCAAACGTCAATTACCGGGTCAACGGCCCAATTGACGGGTTTGAGCGGTTGGCAGCCCAAGCGGAATTTGCATCGCTGTCAGGCAAATACCGATAATATACTTCCAGACACAAAGTGGCCATGGCCGTCGAATAGACTCGACCCCCATATCCGGCCCATAGGCAGTCTGGCGGCCAGCTGCCGGAATTTTCACCTGATGCGATCTGCTGCGCCAATAAAGTGGGTTGAAGACTCGCGTTCCATTTTTGCCAGGCGTCGTCCTGGAAGTGGCTCAAAGCGAGAGTGGCATAGTACCAGTAATACAAATTGGTTCGCGCGTTCGTTGGCAACTCGGCAATGATTCGCAATTTAGCTTCGTTTAGTGCCTGATCGGAAATGGGAGCGCCGAGAAAATAATTGCAGACCAGTGCTTCCGCCGTCATCGTAGTGCTTGGCCCTTCGTTGGGGCGATAACTCGCCAGGCCTTTGTACTTGCCTGTACGACAGGCATCAAGAAACGACTTCATTCGAATTAAAGTTGCCTGTTCAACCGCCACGCCACCGAGATTCGCGCTGTGCAAGGCCATGACTTTCCAGCCGAATTGGCTCATATCCCCTGCATCTCCGGGCTGGTACCGCCATCCACCGTCCGACTTGTTTTGCGCCTGCACCGTATAACCAACGCCTGACCGCACGGGTTGTACGAGTCGATGATCGCCAGTCATGGCCAAGGCTTCGCTGAGCGCCAACAGGGACATGCTGTGACAATACATCCGCGCGAAGAGTTCTGCCGGGCCAGACAGGTCGCCGTTGATTGCCTGGTGGCGCACCAGAAATTCGAGAGCCCGTTGGACGTTGTTCTGATATTCTCCCTCCAGGTGCGTATGCCCCGCACCCAAGAACGCCAACGTCGCTAGCGCAGTGATTCCCATGTCGGCATTCGCGCCGCAGCCGCCTCGATCGTGTCCATAGACTTTGTCTTCACGACCGGCCGAAGTTTCCCGAGGATTCCAGCTGCCGTCCGGTTGCTGGATTCTGGCCAGCCATTGCAGTGACGCTTCGACAGCGTTTTCCGTTTCCGCCGTTCCACCTCGAATTACTGCCAGCGCACGACGTCTGTCAATCGAACGGAGTTGATACGCAGCGGGCATCGGCTTGCCGTCCCCCAATCGCCGGGCCTGACGCGCGTGCTGCATCAATTTGGCTGCGTCAGTTTTTACCTTTACCTCCGCGTGATTTTCGACTGGCTGTGGATCGACACCGGTGGAAGAAGCCAGCTGATCGACCAGCGAATACGGAGAGTCGGGCACCATCAGTTCGGATTCGAACTGTTCCACCCGATCCCGTACTGAAGGAAAGGAATCCTGATTCAGAATTGCCGGATTGATTTCGGCGTCTGCCATTTCCACTGGAGTATCGAGCGGAACTTGGTCGTTCCTGGCTGATGGCTCATGCATTCGCACATCGTTTTCGCCTGCACCCAACCGCTGAAAATCAATCTTTTCCGGAGCGAACGTCGATTCGGCAACTTCAGGCGAATCATCAAGGCGTACGACCGGTTCTTCCCGGTTTTCGTTGCGCGACCGCAGTTCAAACTGCGGCATGCCCAGACCGGGGGGCAATTCGCTCTGCATTCCGAATGGGTCATCGATTTCGGCATTGAATACCTGTTCCAACTCGAATGGAACTTCAAGCTCCGGCTGTTGCAGAGATTCCGTTTCAGTTTGCACAACGTGGGCGGCCAATTGATCGGCCGCAGGTTTATCCAGTGGCGTTTCGTGATTCGATTCTACACCTTCAACCTCGTGACCGATCAGATGCACATTGACGACGTTCGAATGCTGGACCGCCGGAACCTCAAAAATCAGCCTGGTTCCGTAGGCATATCCCAGCAGCAAGACATGGGCGATGACCGACAGGATGACACATTTCGTGATCGGCCGCGCATTTCCCCAGCGAGTCAGCATCAGAATGATCAGCGAAATCGCCAGCATCGCTGACCCGATCAGCAAAAACAGCGTCAGGCTGGGAGTCGTGAAAATATCGACCAATCGCTGCCAAATGGTAACGTGTGCCAAATTTGATAGGTCGTTTGCCATCAAACTTCAGACTCCCGTCCATTGGAATCGGGCTTGAAATCGCACGTTGGATTCATTATCTGGGATTCGAATTCCGTTAGCGCAACGATTTACCACCATCACCTCCATCGGCAACGCGTACCGAGATATTCAGATCGTTGATGTTGGCTTGGCGGCAGGTCGCCATAACATCGGCGATCCGTTGATACATCGTATTTGCATCGCCCCGCACGACGACACCTAAATGCCCGAATTGCCCGCTGGCGGCGGTCAATTCGTTTTTCAATTGCTCGATCGAGACTTCCTTGTCATCCAGAACAACCTGTCCGTTGGCCAACACGTTGATCACGACCGGAA
>JBGSXT010000310.1:0-3393 GCA_041751295.1 Mariniblastus sp. | reverse complement strand
AGGGTACGGGCAATGGCTGCGGCAACGGCTTGTCGGCTGAGATCGTGAACAGTTGCAATTGCCGATCAAGCCCTGAGAATCCTGGCGTCGAGAAGATCACGGATGCGCCGTCCGGATGCCAATCGCAAATCAGCTCGCCGGATGGATGATGGGTCAATCGGTTGGCAATTCCTCCGTTTGCACCGATCGTATAGATGTCCTGTCCGCCATCGTAATTGCCAACAAACGCGATCGTCTTTCCGTCCGGGCTGAACCGTGGAAAAACTTCCGCTCCCGCAGGACTGGCCAAGGTTGACGCCAGGCCCCCTTCCCGATCGACTGTCCAAAGATCATCAGCATAGGAAAAAACGATTTGGTTAGCACTGATATCCGGAAAACGCATCATTCCGCCGGAAGGCTCAATTTGCCCGGGGGCAACCGAGGCAGTGGTCGTAACCAAAAAAAGTGCGATCAAGAATTGTCTGCAGGCAATCACGGGTGCATTTCCAGGATTCAGATGGCAAGTACAAATGGAGCATGTGGCAGCGTTCAGGTTAGTCGTTAATACTGCGAAATTCGACTGATTGTTTGAAGATTTCCAGAACTTTTGTTATAGACCTACTGAGCTGCCGGATGTTCAATTCGTTTTCAAATGACGGTTTATCGATTTTGGCATAGCCTTCAGGTTGAAATATGCTGTTTAATAATGGATATCCGTTCACACCGTTGGGGACTAACGCAGTTTTCGGCGGTAAAAAAATGATTCTGCGATTCCACCCGGTCGACGAAACATGGGTCTGACCACCTTAGATCAACCGCTAACAAGCCGCTGTCAACGGTTACAGTAATAATATGCATCGCGGTTTTACCCTGGAATCGCAGTGCATCATCGAAGTTTTCCTGTCGAGTTGAATTGAATGAATGCCCCGAAACGAAATCCGGCCGTGAAGGTCGATGCGGCTGAAAGAATGCTCAAGAAGAGATTGCCGAAACCGGAAATGGTTGACGGTAATAGTCGCATATTGTGGGAATATGTGATTCCGGTAATCGTATTCCATCTGTTGATTCCCGTGGCTTTTTTCAGTTATTTTTTCTCCTGGTGGGGAGTCCTGTTCCTGCCGATCGGTAACTATCTGTTTACATCGCTGGGCATTGGAGCTGGCTATCACCGACTGCTGACGCATTCCGGTTTTGACTGCCCAAAATGGTTTGAGTACACCCTGGCAATTCTGGGAGTTTGCAGTTTCCAGGATTCGCCGGCTCGCTGGGTTCTGGTCCATCGAGTCCATCATCAGCATTCCGATCATCAGCCTGATCCGCACACGCCTCGCGTCAGCGCTTTTTGGGCGCATATGGGTTGGCTGTTTATCGACAATCGGGAATTGAGCACGGTCAATGCCTATGACCGATATGTTCGCGACATCATTCGCGATCCCCTGTATTTCTGGTTGCAGCGGAATTTGAATTGGGTTTGGGTTTATCTGGCGCACGCCATCGCCATCTTTGCGATTGGCCTTGGCATCGGACTCGTTGCCACCGGTACCATGGCGGGAATGTGGCAGATCGGTCTGAAATTTCTGATGTGGGGAGTCATCATGCGAACGATTTATACTTGGCATGTGACTTGGGGAATCAATTCGGTTGCCCACATCTGGGGCTATCGCAATTACGAGACCCGCGAAGACAGCACCAACAACTGGCTGTTCGCATTGCTCACCAACGGCGAAGGCTGGCACAACAACCACCATGCCGATCCGCGATCCGCTCAACACGGACACAAATGGTGGGAACTGGACGTGACCTTTATCTCGCTGATGTTTTTTGAGAAGATTGGCTTGATCAAAAATCTGGTTCGTCCCAATGAAGCCGTCCTGGACCGCAAATCAGCTGCGTAGGCACGACGTTGAAGAAAATATTCCTGTAGAACGAATTGCCAATTCGTTCGGCGTGACACCGGGAAGCGTTGGCAATTCGCCTTACAGATAAACTGAAACTTGCTGCTGGCCATTACTGATAAGCGTTTTGGGCTTTTGTTCCGTTCAATTTCCGATAACAGCCGGGGGGCTGCTCAATGACAGACTGTTTAATCGTTGCCCAATCCATTTGGGACGCACAAATCTGGTACGCGATTCCTTTGGTGGTCGCGGTCAGCCTGGTATACGGCGGCACGAGACATGAAAATCTAAGAGAAATTCTGATTCAGTCCTATCGGTCCGCCGTATGGGTGATCGGATTCATGGCCATCATTTTCGCAATCATATTCGTCGCCGGCTATTGGAACTAAGAGCCTATCCCCAAAGGGGTCTAGTATCTTTGGAATGAAGCTTGAGCGAACCTGATTTCCGTTGGAAACGAGATCGTTTAGGATTCTAAAAGGCGCTGATCCTCGATGCATCGAGGATCAGCAACGGCTTGTAGATCGTCCAAGTCTTGGTACTTGATACCGTGGGTCAGCCTGATCGCAAGCCGTCATTTTTTAACCCGTACCGTCGCTAGAGCAGCCTCAGGGTTAGCTCGTATTTTACTAGACTGGGAAACAAATGGAAATGACTCAAAATGGTTACACATTGGTTATTGGTGTCGATGTCTCGAAAGCGAAGTTGGATGTCGCCTGGGGAGCCGGCGGAAACGTGGAAACGATCGAGAACAGCGAGCAGCAAATTGCTCAATGGATCAAGAAAATCGAAGACCCTGCCAACACGCTGGTCGTGATGGAAGCGACCGGTGGCTACGAAGGCCTGCTGGTTGACTTGCTGCACGAATCGAATCTTTGTTTGGCGGTGGTCAATCCACGTCGCGTGCGGGACTTTGCCCATGGTGTTGGTCTGGATGCGAAAACCGATCCGATCGACGCCAAGCTGATTGCCTACTATGGCGAAGTCGTGAAACCGAAACGACATGTTGCCAAATCAGGGCAGGATAAAAAGCTCGAGGCCCTGGTAACGCGGCGTCGTCAATTGCTGGGCTTGATCACCATGGAGAACAACCGGCTCCAGCAAACACGTGACAGGGAAATACGGCAACTGATTGAACAATCGCTGAAAAGCCTGAAAACACAGGTCAAAACGATTGACGATTCGATCGCCAAGTCGGTCGCTGCGGATCAGCAAAACGCCCGCAGGATCGAAATCCTTCAATCGGTCAAAGGCGTTGGAATGGTTTCTGTCAGCACGTTGATTGCCGAGCTTCCGGAATTGGGTGAACTCAACTGCGGGCAGATCGCCAAGCTCGTCGGGGTCGCTCCGATGAACAACGATTCAGGACAAAAAGCGGGTCAACGAAAAACCAGTGGCGGTCGCAGCAGCGTTCGCCGCGTGTTGTACATGGCGACATTGGTGGCCACGCGATTCAATCCCTGCATCAGAGCCTTTTACATTCGTTTGCTGGCCAAAGGCAAACCGAAAAAGTTGGCTT
>JBGSXT010000309.1:0-3985 GCA_041751295.1 Mariniblastus sp. | reverse complement strand
GTCAACTTCAACGACTGCTCAATCGCCCAGCGTTCAATCTCTTTCAGCGACTTGCCGATAAGGGGCGAAGTCGAATCGGCGATCACCAAACTGTCCGTCGTCGGAGAAGCGATGCTTTCGACGGGCAACTCGTCCAGCAGATCCGGAGACAGATCATCCAGATCGAGCGTACCATCAAAATCCATGACCACCAGACTCTCGACAACATTCTTCAATTGTCGGACATTTCCCTTCCAATTGAAATCAAGCAGCCAGCGGCGTAAATCCTGGGTGAAGGTTTTTGTGGTTTTGTTATTTTTTTTGTTGGCGCTTTTGCGGAAGAAATCGGCCAACGGCAGGATGTCTTCCCGCCGTTTGGAAAGCGGATCGAGGTGAACAGTGACGATTTTCAGGCGGAAATACAGATCGCTGCGAAATCGACCGGACTCAACTTCCGCTTCCAGGTTTTTGTTGGTTGCGGCCAGGACACGGACATTCACCTCAATCGGCTTGTTGTCGCCGACCCGCGTGATCAGTCGGTCCTCCAAAACGCGCAGCAGTTTGATCTGGGTTGGCATCGGCATGTCGCCTACCTCGTCCAGAAACAGGGTCCCTCCGTTGGCGTACTCGAACTTGCCCTGGCGGTCGGTGATGGCGTCGGTAAACGCTCCTTTGACATGTCCGAACAGCTCGCTTTCGACCAGATGCTCAGCTACAGCGGCAGTGTTGATGGCGACAAACGGTTTTTTCTTGCGGGGACTGTTTTGATGGATCGCCTGGGCCACGACATCCTTGCCCGTTCCAGTCTCACCCGTGATCAGGACCCCAGCATCGGTCGGTGCAATGCGCTTCAACCGTTCAACGAGCGCCTGCATCGACTTGCTGGCGTAGATCAGATTTTCAAAGCCAAACCGCTCGTCCAATCGGCTTTGCAGCTGTTGATTCTGATACCGCAATTGGACCGACTCCGCCGCTTTCGAGGCAGCTGCCTGCAACCGTTTGGGCGTGATCGGTTTTTCCAGAAAGTTGAAAGCACCTTCCCGCATCGCTTCGACTGCTCGGGGCACCGAGGCATGGCCGGTGACCAGGATGACCTCACATTGTTCCTGGATCTCCTTCGCCTTCTTCAGAATTTCCATGCCATCGATATCGTTCATCATCAGGTCCGTCACGATCAGCTCGTAATTGTGACTGCTGATTTTCTCGGCACCTTCGGTTCCCGACATCGCGCACGTACACTGAAATCCGATCCGCTCCAGGCTCTCGGTCATTGTCCGGGCAAGGTCCCGGTCGTTGTCCACGATCAGGACCCTGATCGGCTGCACAATTGTATTCTCAGTCGATTCCACCATGTCAGGGATCATACCGAATCGTCGCCAAATCGTCGACTGCCATTGGCACCCAGGTCCATTTCTCCAACTCAAATTAACGTATAATGAGAGCCGGAGACGGTGGATATTTTTGTTGCAGGCTGGTTTGACAATCCGTCTTGCGCCTGCCAGAACCGTACTCTGTTGTTAACACGACTTGACCTCGCAAAGCGATGATCGAAAGAAAATATTCTGACGAAGAGACCTGGAACAGGATTAGACGGGCTGTGGAAAAAGTCAAAGACCGTATGCGGCGGGTCTCGCAGGCACTCAATGTTGCTGACATCCCCTACGCAATTATCGGCGGCAATGCAGTTCAATATTGGGTTGCTCAGGTCGATGAATCGGTTGTTCGCAGCACACGCGATGTCGATATCATCATCAATCGTTCGGATCTGGAATCGGTCACTCGGGTTCTGGCCGAAAGCGGTTTTATCTATCGGCACGCCAAAGGGATCACGATGTTCCTCGATGGTCCGGATGCGAAAGCCCGCGACGCGGTCCACGTTCTGTTTGCGGGTGAACACGTTCGCCCGGACAGTCTCGCGCCCGTACCGCAAATCCAACCATTCGAATCGATGGAAACCGGCGTCAGGACTTTACCACTCGAGCAGTTGGTCACGATGAAATTGACTTCTTACCGGCTCAAGGACAGGGTTCATTTACTCGACATGATTTCGATCGGACTGATCGACGAAACCTGGCCACCGCGTTTTTCCGCCGGGCTGCGTGACCGCCTGCAACAACTGATTGACGACCCCGACGGGTAAACGGCAATTGTCCGCCGAATTGAATGACGACGGTTCAGATAAATAGATGCTGAAGGTACTTCAGACATCGGCTTTCAAAAACGACCTGCTACAAATCGGCCGGCACATCGCCCGTCAATCGCAAAGTCTCAACGTGGCGATCGAATCCACGTTCATTCGTTTTGATCCGAAGGAGTTACTTTTCCGTCGACGGCGGCTCGAATTTTTTCCGCTGCCTCAGCCGCGACCTGTTTGCTTGGCGATTCGCTGGCTGCGATTTTTTCGAGCCAGGGGAGGGCGTTTGAACCGGCAGCAGCGAAATCGGCAATGCGGCTGATGATGTCAGCACGAGTCCATTCCCGATCGACAGACGGCTCGCTTGATTTGGGGACAACGAATTTCGAGCCCCGCATCTCGACAGAACCTCCTGCCGCAATGCGATTGCGAACGCGTTGTTGGGCTGCGAGCTGATCGCACAATTCATCGCTTTCGTAAACCGCAATTAACAGTTCAACAAGTTCGGCAGCATGGAATTTGGCCAGTTTCGGGAATGACTCAAAATAGAGCTGATTCAATTTGATCGCGGGGTTGGAGATCTGCCTGGCAAGGGTTTCCTGAACTGCTATTGAAAAGATGTCAACTTGGAGCAACTGCCAACACAATTGCGCAGCCCAATCAGGATTCGATGTTGATGTCATTTCCTTTTCCAATCGCAAAATCATTGATTCGGGCAAAGTGAACTCATAGATGTAACTGCCGTCACCAGTCGACACTTGGTTGAAATAAGCGGATCCCAACGAACCTTGCAGTATCCACCCGGCGTATTGCAACTCATCCGGACGGCGTTTGACCAATTCGAAGACGGCTTCGACAATCTGATCGATCTGCTGCCGTATCGCCTGTTTGAACTTTTGTTGGCCGCCGTTCCAGTAAACGCCGGTGTCAGCGAGCAGAGTGTGCAGTCTTTGTCGGCTGTAACTCGTACCCTCGCTGATTTCGTTGGCGGCAAATTTGACAACTCGTTCAGGCGGCAGATAGTTGAAAAACTGGCCGAACACCTCGTTCAAGGTAATGGAGGATGAAGCGATGACGTTGTTGCTCGACACGGGTTTGGAAAATCGGTCGTCCGGCGATCGGAACAATGGCAGCACGATTTCAATCGCGGTTTCCTGCAGTTCCGCATTGCCAGCGGACAAGGAACCGAGGGCATTGAGCGCCATTTGGACCGTTTCAAATCGGCTTTCCGTTTTGATCAGTTCCTGCCATTGTTTGAACGTTCTGCCTTCATAAGTCAGTTTTGAACTGGATTTGGATTTCTGGGTATCATCAGTTTTCTTTGTTGAGCTGTCACTGGCAGAAATTCCGCCGCCTCCGTCGCCTGATGTTTCATCGTTTGCCTGGCCGGTCACTTTGCGAGTTTCATCGCCATCGCCTGTTGCTGTTTTGAGTTCTTCACCGCGTACTTTCTTGGCGGCGATAGCAGCGTGTTGTTTGAACGGTGAATTGCTGATGGCGATCTGGTCGAGCCAGGGCAGAGCAGGGGAGGCGAATTTGCCCCTGCTGCCGATGCGATACAGGATATCGGCTCGGACGGCTTCGAGTCCCGCCGGAAACTCGGATGCGTCGCCGGTCTCACCGTCTGGCGGCGGGTCGGAATTCAAAAGATCGGAATTGACATTGCCACCAAAAAATCCGCCTCCTGCTTGGGCAAACCTTGTCTGTAGTTGGACATAATCCAACAAGCCTTTGCACAGTTCATCATTTTCGAAGATTCGGATTAACGCTGGAATCGCCAGTTTGAAGTCGCGATTTCCGAGCGAATCAAGGTGATTGAAATACAGATTGGCAGTCATCTCAATCGGCATTGCCGGATCAGCCAGCAACTCA
>JBGSXT010000308.1:0-2080 GCA_041751295.1 Mariniblastus sp. | reverse complement strand
AAATTGGTCCCCGCCAGAATTTTTGGTTCGGGATAGCGGTAAATGCCCCGTTTTTCTTTAACAATGCGAACAAATGGTTCGTCTTGATAGGCGGCTCGGTACAGTTTCCAAAGATCCTTGTCGGTCAACCGCTGATTGGTGAAAACGTGGGCAGTGCAAAGAACGCCTCGGACCAGTTCGACAGCAGTTGCCGAAAAATGAATTTCGAAGGGGCCCAATGCCTGGGTAATTTCAGCCTGATGCCGATGTCCCGTCGGAGCAAACGACCGAACGACGTTCACCCGCTCGGGATGATGCGACGCCAAACTGTGCTCCGCACCCCCTTCTGATGAACCAACCTTGACTTCGATGACCACTTTATCAATCAGATTTGCTCTGGCCAGCGGGAGCAACGCCAGATTGGATGCGGTTGCATTGCAGCCAACCCCGGAAACCAGTTTGGCTCCGCGAATTTCATCCCGATAGAGTTCCGGCAAACCATAGACAAATTGAGAAAGCAGTTCCGGATTGGGATGAGGTGCGTCATACCAAGTTTGATAATCAGCCGGATCTCGCAATCGAAAATCGGCTGAGCAATCGACAATGCGTTCGGCCTTGCCGAGAAAATCGTCAATCTGTTTCGCGCTCTCGCCATGCGGCAGGCACAGAAACAGAAAATCGCAAGGCTGCAGGTCTTCCAGCCCATTGAATTTCAACGATGTCACTGATCGCAGATTGGGATGGGCATTGTGCAGGAATCGACCGGCGAATCGCTGCGAAGTGGCCTGAGCCACTTCCACCTGCGGATGATTCAAAAGCAGTCTGAGCAATTCGCCGCCAACATAACCCGACGCTCCAACAACGCTGACTTTGATCATTTATACGCCCAGGCCAGCAAGTTTTTTGCCAGCCACTTCGAGGACATAGTCAACCATCTTCTCAGGAATGTTCACGCCCGTCGGCGAAATGCTGTTTCTGAATTCCATGGAATGGTTGATTTCGTTGACCAGCCAATTTCCCTGTTGATCTTCAAACAGATCAATGGCCAACAATCCGCCCCCAACCGCTGCCGCCGCGTCCAGCGAAAGTCGATCAACAACTTCCGTCAACGGGAAATTTCCAGACGTACCGCCGCGCGCGGTGTTTGTGATCCAGTGTTTCGAACTGCGTGTAATTGCGCATATGGTCTCGCCGTTGACAACAAAACTGCGAACGTCCTGTCCGAGTGATTTTTCCACGTATTCCTGAATGTAGAATACGCCATGGCTGTAGTTGCCAAGCGTGGCCTTATGTTCCAGCAGGGATTCAGCCGCATCGCGATCATTGACTTTGCTCAACAACCGTCCCCACGACCCGATCGCTGGCTTGAGCACGACGGGATAGCCCATCGTTTCGATGGCCTCAAGGGCGGACTCGGCTGAGTAGGCCACGGTGACTCGCGGCGTCGGGACTGAGTTTTTCTGCAGGGCGATGGTTGTGGACAGCTTGCTGCCACAGGTCAGTGCGACTTGCGCGGTGTTTACCGTGGGGATCTGCCAGCCGTTCATTATCTCCAGTGTCGCCAGCGCCTTGGAAAAACTTACGCTACGATCAAAGATAACGTCAAATTTCTGCCACGGTGCCGGATCGTTGAGCTGCAGTTGCATGCGGCGAATATCGATCAATTCCAAATCGACACCCTTTTTTTCAAACTCACCGATCAACAGTTTTTCTTCTACACCGACGCGGTCAAATAGCATGCCAACGGGCATCGAACTAGTTCCCTTCCTTAAATTGCTGCAGACAGATCGGAAATCGCCTACGGTGCTCCCATTGGCGACGGTTGGCAATGATTTTCGCGCGATTACTCGCCCCAATCCTCTTCGACCTCAGGCGCTTCCTGAATTTCGATCGGATTGATCTTGATCACTTCAAGTTCTGTCCCACATTCGTCACATGACACCAATTCGCCGACGACCATTCCTTCGCGGACTTCGATCGAGGCTTCGCAAATCGGACAGGCAGGAATTACAGCGGAATCCATTTTCAAACCCTTTTGTTGAACTCTTTCCCAAAAAGCTGGTATTTTATAGCTCTGCATTCGATTGGAAAGTGCAAATAA
>JBGSXT010000307.1:0-5040 GCA_041751295.1 Mariniblastus sp. | reverse complement strand
TGGCGACGATCTCGCCGGGAATGTCTATATTGTCGACCTTTTCGGTGAAGTTTTCAAAATCGCTGATGGAGACATGGGCAGCATAATTGGTGACGTCAACGGCGATGGCCAAGTCAATCTCCTGGATGTTATGCCTTTCATAGACGCCATTACAACTGGGATCTACCTTTTTGAAGCGGATGTCAATCAGGATGGGAACGTCAATTTGCTCGACGTTTCACCGTTCGTCAAACTTCTAGGTGGAGGGTAGTCGTGGTGGCTGAGCAAGGGTTGCTCGAGTTTCGTAACTTAATGTTCCGGGACTGATGTGTGACGTGGGTCCGCTGGAGAATCAGTTTGCCAATCGGATGATGGGACAATCGTTTCCTGGATCAACTGGATTAAATCGTCAAAACGCGCGTCGCGCCCGTTGTCAAATCCGATCCGGTAACCGGCGCAAAAGATTCCAACGCCCACGGCGATGAGGAACACTGTTCGAATCGTTATTTGTCGCCATTTCATTGGCACTCTCCTTGGGGAAGAAAGGGGCATTCTGTTTTTTGAGCAGAATATCCCCTTTTTCCATTTGACTTATGTATCAGGTATTTCGATGGAACCAAAACCAGGAGATTGGGCCAAATACAATCAGGGCGCCACCAAGAACAATCAAACAAATCGCGGCAACGTCAATTGATACAGCGAGAACGTTCGATCCGCGTTCGAGATAAATCAACTGCGACAGGCCGAATCCGGACACGCCAACAATTATTGAAAAACCACCCATCCACCAGCAGCGTCGGGACCATTTCTGGCGGAAAACTCGTAACCGGAGAAGGCGGTCAGCAATCGATGGGTCGACTAGTTCGCTGACCGTGGATTCACACGGTGATTGATATGGATTTTCATTCACGGCGAAAGCCAATGGCATAATTAATTACGGGTCTGTGTTTTCCGTCGACAATCCCGGAAAAGGTGACGAGCAAGCCCAACATGTTGCAAACCCGGCATCGACAGTTTCGCCGCAGGCACATGTCCATTCGGGAATGCCCTGATCCGTGGGCTCAGCGTCCATCCGGTATTTGATTGCCAACGCTTTTTCCGCGTCAGATTTCAACACCAATACTTCAATCCAAACCGCACTGATCGGGCCGAACAGTGAGGCCCCCACTGAGCCCCTCGTCGATTCGTTGGCTACGCAGGCGGATATCCCGTTCTGTTCCAATTCGATGCGCAAGCAATGAGCTTCGGGAGAGGTCTCGAAGGTAGCGAGCACAACAAGTTCATCGTTCGTCTTATTTGTCATGACTGAACCACCGGACGAGACTTCAACAGATCCAACGCAACTATCTCAAAATCGTGCGATGTCGGTCCGATATCCAGCTGCGAATCCTTGAATTGAAATTCGAAATAGTTATCCGTTTCGTCGAGGAATTTTTCTGGATTCAGGAAATCCTCTCGCGTTTGATTGAAGCCGGTGCGAGCATCGACATTGTCATTGAATCTCGATGCCTGAACAAAGGACGTTTTGTCGACAATGTCATTCGATACGTGTCGATCCAACACGGCGTTTTCAGGATCGACATTCAACAATCGACCGTTCGCGAAATCGCCCGGCGGCAGAATGACAGGTGCGGGCGTACCAGCCGGATCGGTCAGCCAGACGGCCTGATCAATATTCACAGTCCACGGAAATAACAAAACGGGTCCCTCGGCATTCCAGCCAATCCGCACTCGGACTTCACCAGTTGGGCTGACGTAACGAGTCAGGTCACCGGACAATTGAATCGTTACGACCGAATCGTTGATGGTCGCGGCCGTGACGTCAAACTGTTCATACGTGCCGGTATCGAAATTGAACAATTCGATCGATTGCACAATATTGACCGTGTTCGTTGATGATTCGAACTGGAAGCCGAGGACTTCCGGATCGGGTGTCGACAGAGTGCCGCTGAATTCAATCAGAATTGGAGGATCCACTTCGCTGATTTTCTCATCGGGTCGAACGCTCAAGTAGGAATCATCGCTGTCGGATAAATCGGATGTCGATCCATTGAACTTTTGGCCACGGACAATGCTGAATGAGTTGGCAGCGATTTCAATTGCGTTTTCAAACCGCCAATCCTGGAACAACAGACTGCTACCGAACCCCAGGGACTGCCCGTTTTCTTCCAGCTGGCCCAGATCACCGCCGTTGTACAGAAAACTGGCGGTCGTCGAATACCAGCCAATCGGACCGCTGTGAACGTCGAATCCGTTGTTGAACAGTGGTGCCGGATTGCTTGAGTCCAGTCGCCGGTTAATCGTCCAGGTCGAATAGTCGCCGGACGTCCAGCCGAAGAAAATATCCGACTCGGCGTCATCGACGTAATAGTTTTCCAGAGCATCGTTGGGAAACTGGAAATTCTCCGCACCGGATTCGAAAATGCGTTCGGTTTCAACTCCGGCAGTGATTCCCACGAACATGCCTACGTCCGGAACAAACGGGTCGAGCGATGTCAGTTGCAAGTCGCCGTTGAAACCAGCCGCTCGCAAATAGGCCGCCGCTTCGAGCGCGACCCAATTGCCAGCGCTGTGGGCGATCAACTGGACCGCGTCAAGTTGTGAGAATAACGAATCGGGTCCGCCATACAGTGCCCGCCCCAGAAATGGACCATGTGCGGTGCCGACATCCCGACTGCTCAGGGGCGCACTGGCCAGTGTCGCGAGGATGTCTGTCCCGCTGTTTGAGCCGGTGGCCGCATCGTTGACCCAATCGTATTGGCCGACCAGCCAATTCGAGGTTTCCTTCACGAACGTGCCAATACTCTGTTCAATCGAATTCCAGAATTTACCGCCGTAGGTCTCGATAAAATTGCTTCCCAAGCCGTCCGGACCCGGATTCCAGCCATGAATGAAAATCACGGCACTGGTGGTTCCCGAATTGGATTGCAGTTCAAGATTGTTGAAGTCGGATACGTAACCGTAGTCGCGATCCGATTTCGGATACGGATCGTCGGGCTGCAGCTGGGAGTCGTAGCCCGACAGATTCAGCCGCGAGTGAAAAGTCAATGTCGTGCGAAAGTTGGCAATCCCAATCGAATCACCGGAAGCCAGATCCATCGCGGTAACGGACCAGTTTCCGTAAAAGCCGTTCGACAATCCGGTGGTCAGAAACGATTCCGTAAAATCGTTTCCGGGACAGGCGTCGTCGCAGCCGGCAGATCGGAAGACTTCGACGATCGGATCGGCAAAATCGTAATTCTGATCGATCACGATCGACTCGCTCCAGCCGGAATGAGGACCGGTGACGACCAGCTGGAATGGGTGTTGCGAATTGGCGAACGCAACATTGCCAAAATCAATCTCAAAAGCAACCTGATCGAGGTTCAAGCCGGCAGGAATTTCTGCCGGCTGAATGCTGACGTTGATCGCATTGGCTGGATTCAAGATTCCAGTTGCATTCTTCTGTACATGCCAACCATTCCCCTGCAGGACGTCGATGTTATTGGAGCTGCCGCTGACTCCCGCGACCTGGAAATAGTATTCCGGCAGCCCTGCCCCGTCATCCGACCAAGTCGCCTGCCACTGCCCTTCCCAAATGTTGGCAGCGATTCTATTGAGCTGGATATTCGTGATGAAATCGTCACCGAACGTGTCGTCTTCGAAAATCGATGCCGTCAATGTATCGGCGAGTGACTGTGAAGTGATCAGCCGTGCAGTGATCTCCGTCCGGTTAGGAATATCGCTGGCACCGATCGCGTTGCCCGCCGCATCGACCCATGTCAGCGAAGTGGGGCCCAGCCCGGTGGGAGCGTTCGATGTCAAGTCGCCAGCTAGTAATCGCCGAGATTCCAGTGGTTGATATTCGCAATGGTTGTGCTTGAAGTTGCGTCGCATGGCTTTTTCCCGTCGTATTGAATCCACGTTTCGACAAATCGTATTGATTACCATTTTTGCGTGCGAAGACACCAGCCGATCGTCAATCCAGAGATTTTAACAGGAATCAGTCCGGTTGCTGTCTTGCGGACAGAACCTATCAACCCTTTCTTGCTGACAATTCCGTTGCGTAATGGGTCGGCCAATTGAATCCCGGATGGAAGTAACGGTCAAATGTCTGGATGCCGGTAAACAGCTGTATGATTGTGATGGGGTGTGTAGCGAATTCGTGCACCTCGACATATCCGATCGAAGGGATGAACTCTCGGTTTCGCCAATGGAACGACGATCTTCGTGGTCGGTACCAGTTTTGGTACGGGGAATGCTACATGTCATTTGGCACTTGTCATTTTTCAGCGTGACAGATTCAAGTCGTATACACAAACCCCAACGGATACTTCGATGCCCCTGATGACAAAACCTGCTTTTCTGGTACTCATGTTCATGCCCATTTGTGGGGCCAACCTGTACCCCGTTCTCTGCCAAGCTCAACCCGATCAGGAAGAAATCCAGGAATTGTCACGGACGATCAGACAACTACAGGATCGGCTGTCAAAATTTTCCGATCCGAGCCTTTCCGATTCCGGAAACCGCGTCACATCGATCGGTTCCAGAACCAGCGATCCCTATCGTCCGGCTGAACTGCAGAGTGAAATCCAGTTTTACGACTTGAGTGACATTTTTGGAACCGCGCCCCAATACCCGGCGAAGCAATGGAATGAACTGGAATTGACGAATCCATTTCCAAACGACCACAGCAACCGGGCAAATGGAGGTATGGGGGGCGGCGGTGGATTGTTCAATATGCCAGCGGCACCGCCGCCATCTGGGGCACCGCTTCCCATCCAGGATTCCACAGAGATGAGTTCACTATCGATGGATTCAATCGTCAAGGTCATCAAAAACACGATTGACAGCAACATCTGGTCCGGCGCGGATGCATCGATTTCGACGATTGGCAAGGGTCTGTTGATCAGCGCGCCACCGGCGACCCATGTAAAAATCGGAAAACTGTTCGACCTGTTTCGAACCCAATGGGGATCGCTGCGGACGGTCTCGGTTCAGGCTTGGTGGATACGTCTCGATCCCCAGGAGCTGGACGAATTGGTAAATGGCGCCGCCAGCAGGAACCTGCAGGTCGAAAAG
>JBGSXT010000306.1:0-10804 GCA_041751295.1 Mariniblastus sp. | reverse complement strand
ATTTTTTCGTTTTTGGCATCCGTTTGGAAGGGTCCATCATGTTCTTTTGCAGGTCCTGCATAATTTGCAACCGATCACCCATCCCTTTGCCCTCCATGCCAGTCAAAATTGGTTTCATCTGGTCGAACTGTTTGACCAGTTCACCTACTGCTTTGGGGACGACACCGGCGCCCTGGGCAATGCGCTGTCGGCGGCTGACTTCGATCAATTTGGGGTTGCGCCGTTCAGCAGGCGTCATGGCGTCAATAATACCGACCATTCGGCGAATATCTTTGGACGTATCCCCTTGAGCCATCGCAGCATTTAACTCCTTCATGTTCCCCATGCCCGGCAGCAGTCCCAGCATTTTCTGCATCAAACCCGGTTTGGCCATTTTCTGCATGTGAACGCGAAAATCTTCCAGGGTGAAGTCACCTTTCTCCAGTTGCTCCTGCAGCTTTCGCTGTTCCTTTTCGTCGAAAGTTTTTTGAGCTTCATCGACCAGCGCCAAAACATCGCCCATCCCCAAAATACGACTCGCCATTCCTTCGGGACGGAAGAATTCCAGACTGTCCAAGTGCTCGCCCGTACCAATAAACCGGATCGGAACGCCAGTCACCTGTCGTACGGACAACAGCGCACCACCCCGTGCGTCGCCGTCCATCTTGGTCATGACAACGCCGTTGAGTTCCAGCGATTCATGAAATGCCTTGGCACTATTAACAGCATCCTGGCCGGTCATGCCGTCGACGACCAGCAGGACTTGATGCGGCTTCACTTCGCGGTCAATCGTCCGCAATTGTTCCATCAGTTCCTCATCGATGGCCAACCGACCAGCGGTATCGATGATCACGACATTTCGATTTTCTTCCCGAGCCTTCTTGACGGCATTGCGACAGACTTTGACCGGATCCTTTTCATTCGGTTCGCTGTAGACGGGAACGCCAACCTGCTCCCCGATCACGTGCAATTGTTCGATTGCCGCTGGACGCTGTAAGTCGGCAGCGACCAGCAGCGGCTCGATCTTGCTGCGCTGCAGCAGCTTGGCCAATTTTCCGCAGGTTGTTGTCTTTCCCGCTCCCTGCAAACCGCACATCATGATGATGTTGACGTCATCGCTGCGGAATTTCAGTCCGTCTTCGACATCGCCCAACAGATTGATCAATTCGTGGTGAACGATTCCCACCAGCTGCTCGCTCGGCTTGAGCGACAACAGCACTTTCTCGCCCAGCGCCTGTTCGCTGACGCGGGCCATGAAATTGCGAACGACGTCGAAACTGACATCCGCCTCCAGCAATGACTGCTCGACCAGCTTCAAGCCGTCGCGCATATTCCCTTCGGTCAGCTTGCCTTTACCGCGGATCGACTTGAAAGCGGCCTGTAGTCCTTCTTGCAGATTGCCAAACATAGGTTTTTCAGAAATGGTTAAGGGATTGTGTTAACACGTGTCGCCGGTGCAGATTTATCTGGAAAGATACCCACCAAGCGAAAACAATTCGATGTCTTCGCGTTTTTTCAACTGTTCGAGGAACCAGTATTTGTGTCCCGCACCAAACATGATCAGGACTGTTTTACCTTTGCCCCGAAGCTTATCAAGATTTCTGGCGATCAGATCGAAATGGGTTTTGTTGATATTATCCCAGCCTCCGGCTCCGAGAATTTCGTTGAAATGGCGATTGTACGGTTCCATGCCTTTTTTCACGATGGTGTCATATTGATCGGAATGGATGAACGTCGGATCGTCGCTCGCGCCCTCTTTCTCAATCGATGTATCGGCTTGCGATTGGGCGTCGACCATTTCACGGAATTGTTCGGGATGAGTTTTTTCCAATTCGGCCAATTTCTTTTGCCGTTGATCCGACATCGTTTGGGTCCAGCCCGCGCAGGGTACGATTTCAAAATCCAGTTCCCCTGTTAAGGGAAACAGGGCATCAACGTACTCCGGAAAGACCTTGACTCGCGGTTCAGTGATTGTGCCTGAATCGCTGAATTGCCTGGTCGCCAGCTCGATTCGATCCGGAGGAATTTCGCAGAAGACATAGTCCGGTCTGATCTCACGGATCAGCGACTTTACTTTCTCCAGCCCGTATTTTTCGCTCGTTCGATGGTCGCCATGAATCATGCCCATCACGATGACCCGGTTTTTTGGACCCTTGTTGGAGTCCGTTTGCGCCGATAGCAGAGAGCAACTCAATGCCATCACAATCAAACAGCCAATGTTCCTGCCGTTCATAGGTGTCGCTTTCGGTTGAAATCGTTTCTCGCCAATCTCGACTTGTAAGACATTCCCGTCCAAATCTGTAGCACATTGACTTTACCAAATGTTGCGTCGTGTCGTAACCGTTACCGTAATTAGCGGTCAGACGAATTTGTTGTTCGGGAAAACTTTGGTACGCTTGCCAGCAATGGTCCCGACCCCGAAAACCCGATGGAAATCGGATTTCATCAACGCCTGGATGCGGCTAAACTGGTTGCATGGCGTCGACGACCCAAGTACAGATTGATCAACTGATTGAGCAGCTCGCTTTGGCCGATACGCTGCTTGCCGGGAGAGCAGCGATGATGGAACCGCAGGAATTGCCCGGACGGTATGGTCGCGTGGTTCGCGCTATTGATCACACCTTAGCGGCAATCGACTGCAGTTCCGTCGTCGCTGGTGGCTGGGCGGTGTGGCGGCACGGGTTTGTGAACCGGGTTACCCAGGATATCGACATTGTTTTACCAGCGGATCGAATTCAGGAATTTCTGCAGGTCTGCGCCGTTAGCGGATTCAATGTACTTTCAGTTCCAACCGGGCGTTGGCCAAAGCTTCACCATGTAGAAACCGGCATCGACGTGGATATTCTGCCCGAAGGTGAACGTCCCGGTCGACCACCCGATTTCGCTCCGACGACAATCCCATCACCAAAAAAAATGGGAGTGTTTGGAAATAAACTTCGTTATCTCGGTCTGATCCGGCTGATTGAATTGAAGGTTGCAGCCGGTCGTTTGAAAGACAAACTGGATGTGGTCGAGCTTATTCGAGTAAATCCCGATCAAGTTGACTCAATTCGCGACCACCTGGCCAGCATTCATCAAACCTATGTGAACGAGTTTGAAATGCTCGTTGTGGAATCGCAAGCTGATAACGCGATATGACGTGAGTGGCTAGCGGCAAGTTTCCTGAAACGCATGCTGCCAATCTGAGCAGTTAACAACTGCAACTTCAATTTCCGTGATTGCTGCTCGATTCGAAGCTGTTTTGAATCTGCATCAGCAATTCAGGACCTGACATACGAAAGGCTGCGTCGTGAGGACAGGCGTAAACGCAGCTGACTTCGTCTTTGGGATTGGAGGCATCCACGCCAATGCTGCTGCAGAGGTCGCAAGTCGTCGCCTTGTTCACGATCTGTGCGGTCTTCCGGCCTGGTTTGTATGGCATCAGATTTTCGTCAAATTCGACCATATTAATGTTGCCATAGGGGCAGTTTTGGGCACACAATCCGCAGCCGATGCAATGATCTTCGATCCTGATTTCGAGCGATCCCTCGCGGTGGATCGAATCGACAGGGCAACCGACCATGCAATACGGATCGGTGCAGGAACGGCAGGCGCTGGCCACCAGGAATTTGTCAAATCGAAGACCCTCGCGCACCAGTCGGGTAACTCCACCATGGGTATCCGCACATGCTTTGACACACTCGTCGCAGCGCGTGCAACTGTCGAGGTCAAGGACCAGCAGTTTTTGTGCGTTGTACAGCCCCTGTTTGAGAAACTGCGACAGTGGCGTCGAGACTTCATGTTCCCTTTTCGAAACATCGCTGCGCATTCGCTCTCTGGCCAGTTCAATGAACCGGTCCCGTAACGACTCGTGCATTTCAATCAGATTGAAGAAATCCTGTTTCTCGATTCGTACAAGCTCAACATGGTCGAGCGCACTGCAACTGGAGCTTCGGCGGCCATCGTAGATATCGGGAAGCCCAAGGTTGAATTGCTGGTTGACTTCTCCCAACAGTCCAATTTCGCCAAAAAAACTGCCGGGAGTATCTGGCCGAATGTACGTCAATACGCGTTCGGTTCCGGCGGTCGATTGGGAGACTTTAACGTGCCCAAGTCTCAGCAGAAAAACGTCGTCAGCGGTCTGGCCTTCGTCATAGATGGATTGCCCCGGTTCCACACTGATCAATTTGACGCGATCCTTCAGGTACTCCACTGAGGCTGCCCGTTCATCCGGCGAAAGAGCACTGAACAGATCAATCTTTGCCATCTGGCGATTCAAACTCCGCTGGCGATACCGCCTGTCGAGTGCCTCACGCGATTCCGCATTTCGTTGCAACATGAACAATACATTGCGGCGGATTTCAAATACTTCACTGTCCGTTTGGGCCACAATCGTCGCTGATCTTGGCTGGAAGTTCAGGCAGGTCATTTCGCCGACAATCAAATCATCAGGCGTAAATCTGAATTCGGGCTGACTGGCCGGAACCTTCCGCCCGCGCTTCCGGCGCGGTTTGGAACTGGCTCGACCACGAATCGGGCGCAACAGCTGTCGCAGGAATCCCGGTGAAGACCCGGTCGCGGCAACATCGGATTTACCTGATGCATCGGCGCTACGTCGGGGAGCAAATCCCCCAAACTCGCCGGCGTTGATGATAAATGCGGTTGAGCCATAGTCACCTGCATAACACAGCACGTCACCTGCCTTGAAATTCCGTTTGATGATCGAAGCCTGGTTCCACTGCAGCCATTTGTAAGGCAGCGACTTGAACAGGTCGTGTCCCAACAATTCGTCCGGCGTGACTTCGGAAACGCCAGGTTCCCTGACTGCATTCCGATGCCATTCGGATTCGACAGGTTGCTTGAACGTCAGCGCATCGGTCGGGCAGGAAACCATGCACTCGCCACAGGAAACACAATTGGACTGCTCCATCAGTTCGTTCAGATCAAAACCGATCGAGGTGCTGTAACCTTTTCCCGTCCGACCGATAATCTCATTCCCTTTGATTTCGTTACAACCTCGTATGCAGCGCTCGCACAGGATACAGGCATCATGGTTGACGGCAATCAACTGGGACGAGTTGTCGAACCCTGATACCGGCGGCTCGCGAAACGAGAATTTTTTCGTTTCGCATCGCATCCGGTTGGCCAGCTGTTCGAGTTCACTTGGGGATTGGTTCTGGTCCGGCCTTCTCCGATCCAGATGGTCCGAAGCGAGCAGTTCCGTCAGCAATTTCACGGAGCGTTTCAATCGTTCGCTCTTGTCCGTTTCCGGTGAATCGATCGTATGGACGATCATTCCGTGGTTCACCGGATGATGGCAGGCAGGTACAAGCTTGCCGCCCGAACGCAGCTTGCCATCCCGATCCTCTTTGTAAACTTCGACACAGCAGACCCGACAGACACCGACGGGTCTCAGGTGTTCCCGGTGACACAGGGTTGGGATCGGATTCGTCTTGCCCAGTTGGCGGTCCACGTAAAGTTGCTGGGCGGCGTCAAAAATGGTCGTATCGCGGGGAATGGTTCGGCCAGCTTCATCGCGCACCACGTTTCCCTGCGAGTCTTTAGTGGGTTCGGCTTTGCGGACCGTGACTTCACGGCCATCAATCTTCAGCGTAATTTCTTTTTGATAGTCAGCTTCCGTAGCCTTTTCGAGTCGCACCAGCTGGCCATCAATATTTCGTGAGAAAAGGCCTTCTTCCTCCCAGAGTTGTGTCAGTTTGTTAAAAAATTCGCCAGCCATTTTTCACCGCTTTTCTGGTTGGATTTTAGCGTATTGTTCAACATCATCGCGAAAAAAGTTCAAAAGCGTTGTCAGCGGATTCGAAGCGACCGTTCCCAGTCCACAAATCGCGGTCAGCTTCATCGTTTCGGCCAGTTCAATGACCAACCCCTGTTTCCCCGCCTGCGGAGTCGACGGATCGCCATAAATTTCCTGCAACGTGTACTTTCGATCGGCAATATCTGTTAACAGTTCCACGAGTTTCTGCGATCCGATTCGACAGGGTACACACTTGCCGCAGGATTCATTGCGATAGAAGGTCGTTGCAGACAGGGCCGTGGCAACAAGGTCGGTTTGATCGTTGAAAACAACGATGCCGGCACCCATCATGATTCCCATATTTCGAGTTTCCTGGATATCCAGTTCCAAATTCAGGATGTCGAAGTGCGTTGCCCCCGTCGACAGATTTTTTGAGACCCATCTTGCCGGCAGGTATTCAACCGGTACCGAACGAGGCAGAAATCCACCGGAGGGACCCGATAACGCAGCGGCCTTGAATTCTCGACCGTCGGCGATGCCGCCAGCGAATTTATTGATCAGTTCACCGAATGTAATTCCGATCGGAACTTCGTAAGCCCCGGGTTTGGCAACATCGCCGCTGATAGAGAAAAAACGTCGACCCATGTGCGCTTTAGCCGGATTGGCTCCTTCGCGGGCAAACCACTGGCCATCATCTTTCAATACGATTGCCGGTACCCACGCGAAGGTCTCGACGTTATTGAGCAATGTCGGGCAATTCCACAAACCGTTCGTCTGAAGTTCCGGTGGACGATTCCGCGGTTCGGCCCGTTTGTCTTCCATCGCCTCGATCAGCGCCGTCTGTTCGCCACAAATGTAACCACCCGGACTGACAAAAACCTCAACCGGAAAATTCGAACCGGAACCGAGTATGTTGGTGCCGCAAACGCGAAGATATTCCGCCCGTCGTATTTCTTTGCGAACAGCTTCAATCTGTTCGGCAAATTCGTGCCGGATATAAATGTACCCCCGCTGGGCACCCAACAATAATCCGGCCAGCGTCACGGCTTCGACCACCAGGTGGGGAGCTCGAATCAGAATTTCGCGGTCCTTGAATGTTCCAGGCTCGCTTTCGTCCCCGTTGCAGACCACGTATTTGACATCACCCCGGGCTTCATAAACTTCAAACCATTTCTTGTAGGTGCGGCCACCGGCTCCTCCCATTCCCAGCAGATTTGCGGTAAACAGCGCGCAAATAATTCGTTGAGATTCGGCGTCCAAGTTGCTCATTGAGCCGAGCAAAGCTGTTTCGACATTATCGATCAACGCTTTTTCCATGCGCCAGGGCGCGTTCGGGTCATCGGCAGATCGGCGCTCAATCAACTGTCGGATCGCGAGGTAACATTCGCCGTCAGGTTTGTCCCGGTAAACGTCGATGCTCCAACATTCGTTTTGCCGAGGCTGCCAGTCAATATCGGATTCCGACGGTGGAATTAACGATGCATTGCCGCTGCCGACCGCCTCGGCCGCATTCCGGATCAGTGAATCCAGTTTTGGTTGGTCGACATTCATATAGTAATGGACATGCTCGTGATGCCCGTTTACGGAATCAGAAATCCGTCCATCCCCCGTATGACTGTTTTGGGCGGCTTCACCCGTAATTCTCGCAGCGATGTAGGCGGCCGGTGCCCGATCACACCGACCCAGGCAGGAAACGCCCTGAAGGTCAATCGTGATTCCATCAAATTCACCGTTTGCCTTCTGAAATGTCTGGATCAATTCACACGCACCGCGCAATTGGCACGACATATCCTGACAAATCCTGACTTGAACGGGTGCGGGTTTCTCCAATCGGAAGTGTGGAAAGAAACTGGCGACTTCCTGCAGCCGATGCAGTCGCGTGCCTGTCCTTGCCGCCAAGGCGCGAAGTTCCTTTTCCGGAAGAAAGCCATGAAGATGCTGGATGGAATGAAGTTCCTGAACAATCATGGCTGGGGTTTTCCGTTATCGTGTTGTTGCTCAAGGATTGAAAGTACCAGCTTTCTGATCTCTTCGATTAGTAGTTGCAACTCCCTGGTTTTGATGACCCGGTTTTTGTCAGCATGATCAAAGGGTATCTCAAGGATTTTCCAGAGTTCCTCCATCCGTTGTAGCAACACCGTTTTCTCGGGGCTGTTACCGTTTTCATCACGCAGACAGCTGTGAACCGCCAGGTACCACGCGAATAATTCATCGGAGCTCAATTTGGGTTGACGCTTTAAATAGGCACTGATCTGCTCGATTGCATGGGCACCTCGGTGAACAGTCGGTGTCAGACTCGAAAGTCGCGCGACGGATGAGGCATCGACGTAGGCTTTCTGCATCTCCAGCCGCAACTTTGATATTTGATCCAACCAGGGCTTGAGGTCGATCTCCGCTGGAAACGCCCATTCGCCCCAAACGGGTTTTCCAACCAGGTTCGATTCATTGGGAATGTACCAATTGCTTTCCAGATCGTGATGGCAGTTATGACAATTGTATTCCGCAAACTCAGGCCACGGCTGATCGCCGTTGAGCGACGCCTGGGCGCGATGGGCCAACAGTGCAACCGATGCTTTCGCCAACTCGATTTGACCGACTGACCAACTTTCAACATGAAAACTGCGATTCGCCGTTTCGTTCCAGTGTTTTGGCAGTCGGGAAAGCAACGACGAGTATTCGAAAACCAGCCGGGGATGACCGGCCGCAATCAGGTCGTGATTCACATCACGATTTTCCGAACCGACATGGCACGACGAGCAAGTTTGAGCGCGAATATCCGGACTCTCAAGATTTATCAATCCCGATGATGATCCGTCGTCCTCGCCGCTGGACCATGCCTGTTTTACATGCCGTTCAACCCACGAATTGCCGGTTTGATCGTCCAATGCATCGGCGCTGTGGCAGGAATGGCAACTCACGCCTTGAGACATGAAGAGTTCGTTGTCGGTTCGGTCACCATCGCTTTGACGGATCACCCCGCGCGACAATGGCGCCGGAATCGTGCTGTGGCAGGAGATGCAGCGATCGTTAATGATGGATTGATACTCTTCGTCATCCACTGGTTTTTGCGACTCAGCGCGGTCACCGTTTGCGTGCCCCGCCAGTGCCGCCACAATCTGTTTCGATTGATCGTTTCGAAGTGTCAGGTAAGCCTGCGAATGAGGGTCGCGGCTGGCCCAGATTTGCCAGGCACTCTGCCATCGATCGGCAGGATTATCAGGATCGAGAAACGCCAGTGAACCATGACAGGAGGCACAGCCTGTGATGGAAAGTCGACTGGAGCCGGGTTCAAGCGTTTTGTCATCCTGTCGGGCATCGTCGCGATGGGCGCGCAAAGCGCCATTGGGCGAATCGCCATGCAACAAAACACCAACATTTCCGCTGCCAGCAAGTACGGCAACCACGATAGCCTGCAAAACGCCCCAACGGATTGTCCAAGACAACCGGGATCCCAACGTTCTGCTACCGATATTGGTTTGCAATGCTGACTTTCGTATAATTGAAAAATTGACGTATGTACTTATTGTCGATTGCCGCCACCATGATAGGTATGACAGGCAATGCAATTCGTTGGCCCCGGTCGCGAAGGGGCTGCTACCCGGTCAGGCGACTGGTGACATGCAACGCAGCTGTCATGGTCTTTAATCATCGGTTTGTCGAGTGAAACTCTATCCCAATCCGTCGAAGCCGGGCGAGCCACCGCGCCGTCATCGTCTTTAATCATCGGGTTGTCTCGTGAAACATCAATATTCTGTCGAATCAATTTATTTTTGCCCAAGTCCATTTCGTGGCACTGCGTACAGTCAACATCGCGGTGTGCCGAATGATCGAACTTCCCTTTTTCGAACCAGCCTGTTGCGAATACTTGCCCATCACTGATGCCGCCGTGATTGGGCATCATTCGAATCTCCGGAATACCCAAACCGTTATCCTGTTCAGTTTCAAAATGGCATTTCAGACAACTGGTGCCCACCTTGTCTTTTGCCGATATGAAGGATTCGCTGAACTCGCGGTTCCACTTCTTTTCCAGTGCGGGAATACTCCGAATCCGAGTAGGGAGTTCTTCGAGAGGATCAATAACTTCTTTTGAATTCGTGTCCTTGTTTTTCGGAGGCGCATTGGCCGCCAGATTGAAATAGAGTGTCAGCGCATCGGATATTTTTTTGGGGCTGGCACCATGCTCGATTCGGAGATTTCGTTCGAAATCAAAATTCTGGGGGGGCGCAAGGTCAATCGAATGGCAGACTTGGCAATCCCGTTCGTAGGTCGGCATCGACATGAAGCGGCCTACGCCAGCTGACGGTGCCGACATCGCAACAGATGCGTCCTGTCCAAACGCAACCCGGTCAATTGGCTGATGGCAGAAGACGCATTCCAATTCAATTTTCCCGTTATCTGTCGCGAATCCTTCGAGTCGTCCACCATGTTCCGGATAGCTGCTGATAGTTCTGCCCAGTTTCGAGTTTTCGTCTTTGCCCACAATACCAACCGTCATATGCAGGTTGTGGTTGAACTTCAGCGTGCCGCGATCGGCCTTCAAGCCGGCGAACGGCGGATGGTCGCCGTCAAATCGGGTAATGTGATTGGCGATCGCAGGTATTTCAAGCCCGCGGATCGCTTCGATATCGTTATGACATTCAATACAGTTCGTGTCGACGATCTCGGACAGCTGGTTTTCGACGCCTTGGTGTTCGGCGTGGCAATGGGCACAACTGGCAACACTTTCGACTTTTTGATTGTCGGAGTGGTGAGCGATGGGAATCGGCTGGGCGATCGGCGCATTCCCGATATCCGTCCATTGCTTGACAGTGACCTTGGACTTTTCCACAACCGGGTGGCAGGACTTACACAGCGAGTCGGATTTTCGATGCCACGGTACGTTTTTGGCAGGACCCTCATTCAGGCTGGCAAGAAAAGTCCCTTCTCGCACCGGCGCCGAATCATCGTGGCAGCTGTTACAACCCAGATTGGCATGGGCCAGTGAGATCGGACCTGGACTGTACCAGTTCGCAGACGTTTTTGTGTTGCGAAGTCCGACCAATATCCAGCCCACACATGCCAATACCGCCGCGATTACCAGCAGGTTGC
>JBGSXT010000305.1:0-4373 GCA_041751295.1 Mariniblastus sp. | reverse complement strand
AAACGCATCACCATCGCAATCGCCGACGGTCAAGCTGAAGACACCCGGAAAGCTCCACACCTCGTTGCCATCAAGGTCGATCTTGGCGTAACCATTGACGCTTCCGAAGATTGCTCGTCCTGTGATGGTGATAAAACCATCCGGTGTGAACTTAAAATTGACCGACCTGCCGATTCCCGCGGAGTCAAAGTACGACCACAGCGCTGTGCCGTCGGGCGCAAACTTTTTCACCTTCGCCACATATCCGGCGGGACTGCTCCCCATTCCCAAGACGTAGATATTGTTATCCGTGTCGATTAGGCACTTCCTTGTGGACGAGCCATCAAAGGAACTTTCGAAAACATTGCGCCACAGAAGATTGCCGTCCGAATCAAACTTCACGACGATGCTCGCCGCCTCAACCGGGTTGGAAAACCCTGACATCGAGGTGCCGCAGATGATGATGTTGTCGTCGTGGTCCGTGGCGATCCAGCTTGCCCTCTCCCATCTCGTCGGATCGGTTTGGTCGAACGAAGCCTGCCAAACGAAAGCACCGCTCACATAGCGCTTGACGACAGTCATCTCGGCTCCGAGCGCTATTTCGAAATCGACCGTGTAGACATTGTCTGCCGCGTCGACCGCGATGGATACACCTCGTGTCGGTTGCACCCAATCGATATCCTGGCCTGAAGCACTAAGGTCGACAACAGCAAGGGCAATGAGCCCAATAAACAGACTGATGTTAGTCTTCATAAAACTGCTCCTATTTTGGTTTCCAAATCACGATACTTGCATTCAGCCTCGTCGTTGTATCCGTAGCTCATGAGCAGGACGCCTGATACCATAAGTGCCCGAAGGATTCGAGCCGACAGACAACTGCAATCACGAAAACCGGATTTCGATGTAGTCACCCATATTATTTGGTTAACAGGTCCACGAACGGGGCGACGTCGAGGAGGTTGACGACCCCATCGCCGTTGATATCGGCTGCCGGGATAAATGTCCCGTTGACGATGGCTGCCACGAATGGCGCGACGTCCAACAGATTCACCAAGCCATCGCCGTTGACATCTCCCAGCAGCTCAGGCCGAAAAGCCGCGAGGTAGGCGTCGTAACCACCGGTTGCGACCACATCGCCGTTTGGCAGTTCGGTTACCCAGACCGTTGCCAAGGGGGAGAACGCCTCCCACACCAGTACTCCGGCAGGCGAGTAGCCGACAGTCACGCCAGGAATGAAGCCGCCGGGCAGATTGGGACCCCCTTTCCCTGTGACCACAGTGGTGCCATCAGCCAAGACCAACACAGCGGCCGGTATCTCGTCGGTATTCAATCCACCGTCACGAACCGCCTCCCAGCGAACTTCGCCGGTGGTCTCGAAGGCCACCGTGTACCAATCGAGGAATCCACGCAACGCCTGGCCTGTCGCCACCAGGCTCCCATCGGGCGCCAAAGCCAAGCGGAGACCCGCAGCGTTTGCGGCGTCAGCGGGTTTCCGGTCGGTGCGCCAGAGACGTGCACCGCTGACGCGATCATAGGCAACCACAGTGAGGAATCCGGTGATGCCGACATTCCCGAGACCAGTCACGTAGACATTGGCGGCATCGATCACCACATCCAGCACCGCAGTCCCTTCAGGTGCTACAACCAACCACTTCCGGACACCTGTGGAAGTATCATACAAAGCCGTGATCCATTCGGATCCGCCGATGGTGTCTCCAGTAAGCGCGACCTCGGTCTCATCTGGACTGAACGCCAGAGAGGTGGCGATATTAAACGAAAAGAAACCTGTATTGATAACCTTTGACCAGAGCAGTGCGCCTGCGGGGCTGTATTTGTGCAATTGAATGTCCTGACCGTCGCCCAAGCTGTTGAACGCGAGGTATGCGTTGCCGCCGGAATCCACGAGCAATCGGCCCACGCTCGGAAGCAGGCCACCCAAGTCGACACGCCACTGGAATGCGCCGTCCGAGCCAAATCGAACCAGTGTGATCGCGATCGGGTTTCCACTGGCATTGACATTCCTGCCGACCGCCACGAAATCGCCATTCGGTGCAGCCGCCAGCCAGTCGCCAGTGAAAGTTCCGCTCGACGGGCTGACCGCGTTTTGCCAGCGAAACACACCGGTCGACGTATACGACGTCACCGCCAGATCCTTTGCCAGAGAAGGTCCCGATACGACGGCCACGTTGCCGGAAACGTCGGTGGTGATGCGCGCGGCCTGGCCTGCACCGTCGTTCCCCGCACTCTGCCCGCCTGCCTCCCACAGAATCGGAAGTGTTTCCTGCGCGCGAACCGGCTCGGCCAACAACAGGGTCAAACCAATGAGTTGGAAGGCCATTGTCATGGCAAGGCGAAAAATATTTGAAATGCGCATTGGACCTGTTCTCCGGATATTGGTATCTAATTCAACGAACCGCCGTGTTATTCGCCCTGGTTCACCGCCGGCGCTACGCGGATTTCACTGGCAGATGTACGAAAGACCTGATCGTCTGATTATGCAAAACTCATTCCATCTGCCTGGGCAGGGCTCGACAGGCAGCTAATACTGCAAGTTGTATTTTTGTTTTCCGACGAACGTGCGGATTCGGCTCGGCGATACGGTTGATGGGCGATCCCGCACATCTGGTTTCTATTCGCAGCCTTGAGTTTGATCACTCGATCGCATACGACATGTGGAACCTGGAATCAACCAATCGTTTCAACAAAAAGAAGAGCCACTTCGAACAGGCCCATCCGCCAATTTATTTTCCGTGACACCGAACAGTCCGTAACTGATCTGTCCTTCCTTCCGTAACAGGCTTTTCCTTTAAAATTCGAACGCGGGGGAGGTCGCTCTAGCTCGAATTTCTACCGAGCTGGAGACGTGACCGCCACAGTGTATTCATCGTAACCCGAAACGTCAGTGAGGTTTGGTATGAGTTTCCTCGCTGAAGCGTCGGTTATGATTAGCTTGTGAGAAACGCGAGCTGGCGATGAACGAATTCATTGTGTGCGGGCTGGGCGCGAGTGGGGAGCAAAACGACGGGGAGCGGGATCGCATTCGGATCGAACTCTTTGGCAACCCCTTCTCCGTCGAGGTCCTGCTACTTTCCGCGCAGCGCCCAGTGATCGATGGCGAATAAACCACGGCACACGTTCAGGCGCCGGCGAGCGAGGCGACCCCTTCCACAGGCGAGACGGAGTCTAACTAGTCGCTGCAGCATGCTGGCAGGTCATGACGGCTAGTGTGCATTGGTCGGAAAGTTTAGGCGCATTCCTGCCCAGTTTTGCACCGGACGCTAACCACCGTCGGCCCCAATCCCGACATTCTCGAAACGATTCCCACGCGGAAGCGGGAAACAACGATTGTTTGACCCAAGGTCGCGAGTGGTGATAGAATGCTACACGTGGCGGGTGCTCCGCCCTTGGCGTTAAGGGAGACAATTTATGCAATTAACGGCCGTATTTATGCCGGTACCCGAAGCATTTATCGCTTTTGTGGAAGAACTTCCGGGCGCAAACACTCAAGGGGCGACGTTGGATGAGACTCGTGAGAATCTCTGGGAAGCAGTGCAAATGGTCCTGGAGGCAAACCGCGAACTCGCGCAAAAATCACTAATCGGACGTACGCTGGTCCGCCTGCTCCGAGCGAACGAGATCGAACCGACCGTCATCGAGCGCGACAACCTATCCCCTGGGCGAGACGGAGGCCAACCAGCCGCCGTGCGGGATCGCTTCGCCCGCGCGTCCGACCGGACTGGTCGAACGGAACTAGTACGATTCGAGTTTCGCCTCCGAAATCATCACCGGCAATTACAGTTATCACCGGCTGCAGGATAACTTCGGCGGCTGGCGAATGTCACCAGGTTCCCGGTTAGCGCGAGCTCGCCATTTGCCTGTCATCAGGTCCGGCCGTTGTTTTTCAGCACGACCAGCCAGGCAATTGGGTCAGGATGAACAACACTGGATTGAAAGACGGACTCTCGCAATTCGAGGTATTCAAATGGACCGGCAAACAGAGTTTCCAATTCGGCACGCTGGAAATGATGCGGCATCTGCCGCGTCTGACCATTAATTGTATCGGTCTGTCGGAAACGCACCTCACGATCATTCATTGTTTTCAGAACCAGCAGCCCATCTGGCTTCAGCAATGTTCGGACAGCGTCGACGTACCGTTCGGCTTCAATCCAGCCATACATGCTGTGAAAACAACCCCGGTCAAAAATCACGTCAAAACTCTGTGGGTCCAGTGCCGATTGAAGAACATCGTCGTATTTGAATTCCAGTTTCAGCCCGGTATACTTCGCCGCAGTCAGCACCGCCTGATCGAGGGCGGTTTGCGAAATATCCGTCCCAATAACCTGGTACCCCATGATGGCCATACCCAGAGCCTGTGAACCGCTGCACGTCCCCAA
>JBGSXT010000304.1:0-5826 GCA_041751295.1 Mariniblastus sp. | reverse complement strand
GATCTGGTTTTCTCGATAGGCGTGGGGCAATCCCTTTCGATTAACGATGCGGCGTCGAGTACGGCCACGCTGCGATTGATGCTGCTTATCGCCCTGATCGGGCTGCCTTTGATTGTGGCCTACACGGCCATTGTGTATTGGACGTTCCGCAAACCGATTCCGATCGAATGATCAGTGAAGAACAGTTTGGGAAAACTGTACTACATTGACATGTAGCCACTTGCCACTCGGGTAACCCAAGGAGGCTCTTTTTTACCATTTCAATCGGTCGATATTCTGTCGCATGATCGTCAAGTAATCGCCTTCCGGTGGTTGATGGTCGAGCGTATTGATTTGGATCACGGATACATTGCGTTGCGAGAGGTAGCTGGCGAGCGGTTCGGCAGGCTCGTCAGTCATGAGAATACGGGTTGCCTCGATTTCGGCTGTCCGTTTTTCAAATTCAGCCTGACGCGATTCCCATTCCGCTTCGGTCGGCGATTCGAACCAGAGCAGATGGATATCTTCCATCCCGGCGGCTCGAGTCAGATATTTCAAATGGGGGTTAGCCGTGTAGACCCTGACAGTTTCGTCCCGGGGTCCGGGCAACGCGGCAACAAGTTTTTTCAAATCTGCTTTGAGTGAACTTAGATTGGATTCAAACAGTTCAGCATCTTCCGGCCAGTTTTTTTTCAAACCAGCGGCAATAGTTTCGGCCTGCCGGATCGCGATCGCTGGGTCCAGCCATGGATAGGGAACCATGTACGCGTGGGAGTGTTCGCCTTCGGGACCATGGGAATGCACAATCTGAAAATCTTTGACGGAAATGAGTTCCCGCAATTTCAAATCGTCGCAGGAACTGCAGATTATTGATTGGGGCAAAGTTGTCTGGACCAGCCACTGGGCATATTCGGCTCCCGATCCATTGACGACAACCAGCCCGGCGCGCTGCATCGACGCGATTTCGTCCACCGTCGGTTTCCAAGTTCGAGGATTGGGCGAAGACGCCGCAGGAAATTCCACTTCGTAGGATTCGCCGGCAATCCGCTCCGTCAGATACTGCAATGCGTAACTGACGGCAATAATCCGATTGGTTTTTTCCAGCGTCCCAGAATCAGAGTCGGTATTCCGACCGGAAGTACAACCAAGAACCAGCGCGGCTATCGTGCAAACATTCAGCTGGCGGACTAATCGCCATCGCGACTGGAACCCAGCCCGATTGGGGCTTGGCTGTATTCGGTTCGATCGCAAGTCATCGTGAGAAACAAGTGAATAGTTCATGACAAAAACTTCCGGAGAAGACTGGCAGGGCAATGCTCTGCCATAGTACCGTTACTTTGCCAATGAAATACAGACGATTTCCTTGTCGTTACGGGCGAAAACACACTTGTCGGCGAATGCCGGATGGCTCCAGACGACTTGGCGGTTGCCCGTTCGACTAGTGGTTTCCAGTATTTTGGCACGATCCAGTTCCGTATAACCCTCAGGAGACATTTCCGCGATGATCAACTCCCCCTGTTCAGTGGCAATATAGTAATGTCCCTGGTTTTTGACGATGAAGCCGGATGTGGAATTTGCTGGTCGGCCATTGGGGGCCGTTGCCAATGATTCCCATTTTCGCTCGCCGGAAACAAGATCGAAACAGCGAAGTTGCCCCTGTTCGTCGACTCCATAAATGTGGTTGTCGACGATTTGCGGTGGATTGTGGTCCGGGTGAATGCCTTCTCCCCGCCAGACTTCAGTGGCCTCCGGTTTCGATGGGTCGAGTTTCAAAAGTATTGATGTTCCCTGCAAGGCGGTTGCGAACAGATAGTCCCCGTGTTTGATCGGTGCCACGATCGACATGTCGAATGCCGGTTGCATGGCGAATGACCAATAGACCTCCCCGGTCTCAGGATTCAGCGAATTCAAAGATTCCGGGTGCCAGATCAACAACTGCCCGGTACCGCCGGCATCGATCAGCGTCGGTGGACAATAACCCTGTGACTTCGCCGACAGCCCTTTCCAGATTTCATTTCCGGTCATTTTGTCAAATGCGACGACGACACTCCCTTCGACGCCGACAATGCAATACAGTTTGTCTTTGTAAACCAGCGGATGGGCAGCAAAACCCCAATGCGGCGCGAGCTTCAGGTCATATTCTTTTTTCAAGTCCTTGGCCCAGATTGTTTTTCCGGATTGGGAATTCAAGCAGTGCAAGTTTCCTTCGGCGCCTAATGTATAAACCCGATCGCCATCGACAGTGGGCGTGGCGCGGGGACCGTTTGGATAGGAAAAGTTGTAGCTGCATTCATACTCCTGTTTCCAAACTTCGGATCCCGTTTTCGCATCCAGACATAAAATTCTCTCGGAGCCAGACATTTCGTTCTTTCTTCCCGGGTTGGGCGTCGGGTCACCCGATTTGGCAACGAAATCCATCAGGTAGACCTTGCCGTCAGCCACCGCAGGTCCACTGTAGCCATTGGACACCGGGGCGCGCCACAGAACTTTTGGACCGCTGGCCGGAAATTCAGTGAGTGTTCCGTTTTCTTTCCAAACGCCATCGCGACTGGAGCCCAGCCATTGATTCCAGTCTTCCGCCTTGACCGGCATTGCAACAAACAGCATCAGTGTTGTCAGCAGCCAGGAACGATTTGGTTTTTTTGTTGGGATCCGCATTGCGTTGCTTTCTTTTGCAAGGGGTGATTGCCTGGATTGATCGGATATGTATCCGCGAAACTACCAAACAATCCGATCAAATTGCAAGCACCAATTGCCGACAGTTTTGGAACGACAGGAAGCTCCTCGGTCAGACACTAAACTTGACCACCTCGTTTTCGCGCTATTTCGCGAGCAAAAAGCAGGTGATCTCAAAAAATCACCGACTGCCGAGTGAAATTGTCCGGTCCATTTTCCATTTGACCCAATTCGAAGAATACGTTAAATCCGTTATTGAAAGTCCTCTGAAAACGATTCGAATCAGTCTGACGGAATGGCACAATGGCGGCACTCGCACAAACAAACGCAGTCGCGGTATCGGCCGCGAAACAATGTCAGTTGTGCAAGAAGTATCTGGTCCAATTTGACGTTCACGGCCGAACCAACATGTGGTTCTGCACAGCCTGTCGATTCTACCAGTATGGAATTCTGGCAGGCGAGGACGCTTACCATCTGGAGTACCATGAATTCTACGACAAGTATCGCGGTCGCAAGCTGAGAACGGCAGCGGTCCGGTTGCATCGCATCGAATCATTGCTCGAACAGGACCGCCCGTTGTCGCTGTTGGATATCGGCAGCAGCCTCGGTGTGACTCTGGAGGCCGCTAACAAGCGCGGATGGAATGCCGTGGGGGTAGATATCAGCCGCGACACGGTTCACTACTGCAACGAAAGGGGACTTGAGTCGTACCACTACTCCGGTTTCAAACTCCCATTTCCCGATTGTTCGTTCGATGCACTAACGGCATGGCATGTTATTGAACATGTAGAAAATGCGTTGGACACATTGGTGGAATGGCGACGGGTGCTGCGACCGGGTGGGGTCATGGTGTTGGAGACTCCCGATGCATCGACATTTAAAGTCGGGTTGCTGCAGAAACGTTATCGCCGATTCTGGATTCCCGAACATACGTACGCGTTTACGCCCGCAACGTTGAAACAATTCGTGATCAACTCGGGACTGGAAATATTGCCAAATCCGCCAATCGGTCGACTCGGCGACGCATCTCCGTGGTTGTTGGCGTTTGAACTGGCGTACCAGTTTCAAGCTGGTCTTAAACGCAGCCTAGGCATCCGGAAAGGATTTCGCGTCTTCGCCCGGCGCGGTATATGTCAACCGTCGCTCCTACAAAACGCAGCCTGAACCCACTCCCCTAACTAATTCCCCATTCCCCATTCCGGATTCCGCATTCATTTAGATATTGCGGCTGCCGCTTCGCGTGCGAAAACTTCTCCATCGCCGTTGCGATCGAATTTCTCGAATTGGCTCTTCGTTCTGCGTGGCACTTCGTCGATGTTGACTTTGCCATCCCCGTTTCGATCAAAACCATCAATGATTCGCTGGGCCTGGATCAATGTTTTGGTCGCGTATTTGCGAATTTCATCTTTCATCGGAACGGCGATGTCGAAATAGCCAATCATCATTTCCTCGTAGGTTTGATCCCCCCATCGAACCGTTGCCGATGGATCAGGATTATGGAAATTGTTTTCGGAGTTATCGAACTCGGCAAAGATGCGAACGGAGGTACCGATGGGCATTTCACGAGGCGTTGCCAGCCGATACGAGTGCTGCCAATTGAAATCGTAACGGGGAACGTCGAGCAGAATCTCGTCCTGCTCGATGCCTGGAATCCTGGCTTCGTATCGAAACGACTTGCCGCGTAAATGCATGTGCGGCATGAAACCGAGCAACAGCGCGCCGTCCAGCGGTCGATGC
Organism: Mariniblastus sp.; assembly: GCA_041751295.1. GTDB lineage: Bacteria > Planctomycetota > Planctomycetia > Pirellulales > Pirellulaceae > Mariniblastus. The sequence continues at coordinate 1,434 of JBGSXT010000304.1, read as the reverse complement.
GATTTGGCCTGGACCTTGTAGGCGTCATCATGTGGGGGGATCCGCAATTTCTGTTGAATCCCGCTGGTCGTGATGACTTCGTGGGTGATTTCTTCCGGATCGGCAAAGACCAGTCCCAGGCGGCTTTGATCCGTTTGCTCCGAGCCAATCGGAGTATAGTGAACTTGAAAAACCAATTTGGATCCTGCGTTAATTCGCTTGGCCATGCCCGCTGGAAATGGCTTTACGAACAAACCGGGCACATAGCCGACCAGAAAGCCTTCCAGTTCTCCAATATCGTCATACTCTTCTCCGGGTGGCACGACCAGTGCCAGAATGTGATGCACCACGCGGTGATTACTCGGCAGCAATTGAGCGGCGGAGATCCATTTGTCTTCGCTGAAGCCCGGATCGACGGTGAAGTATTGGTAACTGATCGTCCCATCAGCCTTGACGGAAAACGGTTGCTCAGTGATCGAGGCGATGTAATCCGGCTGTTTCGGCAATTGCCAGCCCGAGACGAATTCGGGTGCTGCCGGCAGATCGGCAATGTCACCTTGGGGCGCACCAACGGCAACCCATTGATAAATTGACTTTTTTTCTTCGTCACTTAGATGCGCTGCGTTGGCGAATGAGCCGTGATCGGGATTGGCATTCCAGGGGGGCATGCGATTTTCGCGGACAACTTCTTCGATCATCTCGGCCCAACCAGCGACTTCTTCGTAATCCGTCAGTGCGAACGGTCCGATTTCGCCTTCCCGATGGCAAGCCACACAGCGGTGTTGCAGAATTCTGACTATCTGGTTGCACCAGGTAATTTCGGCATCAGCTTTCGGTTGCTTGATGCGGCCAATCTGGCATCCCACGGCATCGGTGATCGGTTGGCTGATGCCCTTGCCGGCCAATAATTCGTCAATCGCAATGTTCAGATAGTTGACTTGAGTCTTGGTACGCTGATAGCCGATGCCGAATTGATCATCAATGCGACCGCGATACTGAATGGCGCGTTGCGCATCCAGAACGAATACTTCGGGGGTGCGTTGGGCGCCGAATTGATCGGCAATTCGGTTTCCTGTGTCTTTAAGCATCGTGAAACTGATGGCATGTTTGCGCATGAAAGCGCTGATTTCCGTCACGTTGTCCTGCGCGTTGGAATTGATTCCGATCAAGGAGACACCCTGGTCGGCGTATTGATCCGAAAGTTTCTGGAGTCGCTGCCCGTACAATTCCACCAGTGGGCATTCGGTCCCCAGAAACGCAACAACAACCAACTTGGAGTCGCGCAGATCGTCCAATTCAAATTCGGTTCCGCGATAGTCCTTAACTTGAAAGGGGGCAATTTGCTGCCCAATCCGACCTTGCGGTTGAAGGTTGTCCTGCCCTTTCAAGGATTGAGGCTCGCACAACGAGACGAACAAACAGATGGCTAATGCGAACGGGCAACGAAACATCATG
>JBGSXT010000303.1:0-6798 GCA_041751295.1 Mariniblastus sp. | reverse complement strand
CCACAATCTTGAAGTAGCTGACCCGTGCGTAAAAAAGTGGACGTTCTACTTTTTCCTAAAGTAGAATGTCCACTTTGCCTTTGCCGTTCGAAATTCCTCGCCACGTTTCGCCGGGTCGACGTTTCGCCGGTTCGAACTGATATCCGCGATCAGCGGGCAAAATGGCATTATTCGCGACAACCGGGAACGTTTCTTGCGAGCCCGATTTACGACGGATATACTCCACATCAGACCTTATCCAACTTAAACAAACCGACTATTTGTTCGATCGTGTATACTGCGTAGTTCTTGAAGATAGCGTATCAAATGTACGGAGACTCCCGTAATGCGTGGCCCTAGCGACGTCCCTCAACCAATCCCCTATCAGGGTAGCAAGCGACAGCTCGCGCCGGACATTTTGCGTTACTTTCCTTCGAAAATACACCGCCTCGTAGAACCGTTTGCGGGTTCTGCCGCCATTTCTATTGCAGTTGCGGCACGTCGTCGCGCGAAATCGTTTTGGCTTAACGATGCCCATTCACCGCTTGTAGACCTCTGGCGGCAGATAATCGAAACTCCGATGTTGTTGGCTGATCGATACGAGAGGCTTTGGCATGAACAGCTCGGTAGGGAACGCGATTTCTTCAACGAAGTTCGTGCTCGCTTTAATGAGACCCACGAATCAGCGGACTTCCTTTATCTACTCGCACGGTGTGTTAAGGCTGCCATACGGTACAACTCAAAAGGTGAATTCAATAACACGCCAGATAATCGGAGAAAAGGCGCAAGACCGTCCGAGATGCGCGAACGTATTCAATGCGCTTCAGCGCTGTTTTCGGATAAAGCAGAGCTATCGTCGATAGACTACCGAGAGGTTTTGGCGAATTGCCGAAAGAAGGATTTGGTCTACATGGACCCCCCTTACCAAGGCGTCTGCGGGCATCGAGACCAAAGATATTTGCCAACAATATCCCATGCTGAATTCTGCGAATCGCTAGAGTTTCTGAACAAAAAGGGAATTATGTATGCCGTTTCTTATGACGGCCGAACCGGCGAGAAAGTATTCGGCGAACCAATGCCGGATTCATTATTACTCCGCCACCTTGAATTGCACGCAGGTCGCTCAACCCAAGCTACGCTGCTTGGCAGGGATGATGTTACGTTCGAAGCATTTTACTTGTCCCCGGCACTGGCAGAAGCCATCGACGCAGCGCCAACGACTTCGCAATTAGCTTTGTGGTAAGGATATCGAGTGGCGAAAAAACGAAAGTCGTCGGATTCGGCAAGTCTGCCTGATGCGTTTCTGGCGAAATTGAGATCAATTACTGCGAAACGCGCCAAGACCGTAATCGATCATATCCTTGAATTTGGATTTATCACGACAGAGGACTTGAGCACCAAATACGGCTACGATCACGCACCTCGCGCCGCAAGAGATGTTCGTGAGCTGGGCATTCCGTTGGAGACATTCAAGGTGACTGCCGCTAATGGGCGAAAAATTGCAGCCTACCGATTTGGTGATCCCAGTACGGTCAGGTTTGGCCGTGATGGGGGACGTAAGGTTTGGCCTAAAGTGCTTAAAGAGAAACTTGCGATAGTCAACGGCGCAAAGTGTGCTGTGTGCAACGCGGAATATGAAACCCGATACCTGCAAATTGATCATCGAATCCCGTACCAAGTTGCTGGAGATCAAACTTCCAACATGGACGAAAGTGACTTTATGTTGGTTTGTGGTTCTTGTAATCGTGCAAAATCCTGGTCCTGCGAGCACTGCAAAAACTGGGTAGAAACCCATGATTCGGCGGTTTGCCGCGAGTGTTATTGGGCCTCTCCGTTAGAATATGTGCATGTTGCTTTACGTTTGATACGAAGGCTTGACTTAACGTGGTCCGAAAAAGAAGTTGAGCATTTTGAACGGCTACAAGAACTTGCGAGTATTGCCGAGGAAGAGCTACCCGAGTTCGTAAAATCCGTACTCCGCAAATCGGTTGAACGGGAATCGCAGTGACCAGAAAAACAATCGATCAATCCGTTGCGCACGGAGCCGGGGTGCCGGGGTGCCATGCCCTCGCTTGCGTGGGCATGTTGGTGCAAGTCATATTCAAACCCACAGTTTCGGACGAATGTGATCGTCCAGGATCGTAAGTGTCGGAACAGACTCACGGTCGACAGGAATTAGATCGTCTAGTCCGGAGTGCCACGCTTTAGCGCTTGACCAGGGCGGGGGTGGCATCGCCACGATTGACGGATTGAACGAAAGCATGCCCACGCGGCGCGTGGAGCAATGGCACCCAACGCAGGATTTGATTGCTGACTCGGGTTTTGGGTGCCATGTCCCACGCTTGCCGTGGGCATGCTCGCACTGGACAATGATCTGATGCCCGCTCCCTCAGGTCTTATTCAACTTAAACGAACCGACTATTTGTTATCCGCCTTAAGTCGAATGCGCGACGAAAACCCTTATGCATCTCCGGAATCAACGCAACAAACAGCTGGGGCGCCGCACGCCCAATTCATCCGAGGCACAAAAATAGGGCCAGCACTTTACATCGTCTCCTTCGCGCTTCTTTTTCCGCTGACGATTGGACTGACTCTGCACCCACAATCATTAAGCCCTGGAAATATCGGTTTCTTTTCGCCTGTTTTGGGGTGCCTGATTGGAGCGATTGTTTACAGGATACGGTCCATGAATTGGCCCAAGGACCCAAGCGTAAAAAGTCGGATGATCATATATTCGATCGTTACTATCACGTTCCCTACCGCGATCATGTTTTTCCTGACTGGCGGTGGTCGGGAACAGGGTGCTGGAATGGTTGCAATCTGCCTCTTGGTTGGTGTTTCTGTTGCAGCTGGTATAATTTTGAGCGGAACACGTCGTCACGGTTCATTTTCAAAACAAACGAAAACCGAAAACGGCGGATAACAAAATGTCGGACCGCAGTCGGCAAGCCGCTGCGGCCGGGGTGCCATGCCCTCGCTGGCGTGGGAATGTTGAAACGGACAATTTTCATTCTCGCGGTGGAGTCCGTATTGTCGACCCGCCAAATATTGTAGAATCATTGGTTTGGTGACCGAAATCATCAGTCATGCCCACGAAAGCGAGGGCATGTAACCCCGGGTGGAGAACTTCATTCGTTATCCGGCTTAAACATGTCGAACCAAATTGAGAAACCGACCAACGATGTTCGATTGTGGGTTTTCATCGTCACGTTTTTCCTGATTGGGGCTCTGGTTGGGATTCCTGTTGTCGTTGCCTGGCTTGACGCCGGTCTAAAAACAACTACTGCGATTGCATTCGGTGCGACTGCCGGTGGCGTTGCGGACTGGTTATTGTTTTTTATTGGCGCAAACGTCTGGAAGGCATTATCGAGACCGAGAAAAGATGCTTGATCCAACATTGGAAACGATGGATAACTCAACGTAGAATGGTAGTCGGTAAGCCGGTTACCTCAGACGAGATGCTGCCAAGCCACCCCTGTACCAAGGGCGACGAAAATGACACTTTCCGAAATGCTGCCGACGATTCAATCGCTGCCTCGAGCCGACAAGCTGCTTCTCATTCAAGTACTCGCTGCTGACGTCGCTCGCGATGAAGGGGTGGCGCTCGATGTGGCCGACAAGACCGTCCCGATTTGGTCGCCGCATGATTCATTTGAGGGCGCTGCGACATTGATTCGCGTGCTCGACGATACCAAGACCGAATCGTGATGCCAGAAGCTCATCGGTTTCCTTATGTTGAAGTCGATCCATCTCTTGGTTCTGCAAGCGCCCTGCCTTATGTTCCGATTGCTCTGGAATACGAAGGCAATGTTGCCAACGTTTCTGCATTGGTGGATAGCGGTGCTGCACTCAGCGTCTTGCCCTTTGACGTCGGCGTTCAATTGGGTGCCGTTTGGGAACAACAAACGATTCCGGTACGATTGGCAGGCAATCTCGCCGACTCCGATGCGCGAGCGATCCTCGTAACAGCAATGATCGGCCAATTCTCTCCGGTTCGTCTGGCGTTCGCGTGGACGCGAAACACTCAGGTTCCCGTAATTCTTGGTCAGGTCAACTTCTTCATGGAGTTCGATGTGTGTTTCTACCGGTCGCAATCGGCCTTTGAAATCAAACCGAAGGAATCGAGCTGAGATTGATGACATACGCGGCCTAGTTAGTTCGCGGAGTGGCAATGGCCGAAAGTGGAAATGGGGTCCGCAGCCGTTTTTCGAAGAGGGGGCAATCTGGTGCTTGTTGTGGATCGTGAACTTGTTACATGGATTGCAAACCATTTTCAACAGGTACCCAGGATCATGCCTCGACCATCACGGGCCGATGAAGCTGGCGCAATCGATCATGCTTTAAATCGTGGTGACACGCGGCACGCCATCTTTCAAAAAGTCGGCGATGATGAAGCGTTCGAGTGGGTCTTGGTTGAGGGGTTGAAAAAATACCCGGTTCGCTGTTCATGAACCGCGATTGAGCCTGGCGTCAAGTCGATTCAACCGACAGCACCGAACGCCAGTCCGGTTAACGCAAATGTAATTTGTATTCCCAGCCGCTAACGCGGTCGCGTTTGCGATGTAATCGAACATCGCAGTCGAAGATTTCGGATCGAAGCCAACCGTCGCTGTCAGGGACTTGGCGCAGGTAACCGCTTGGACTCCAGACGTTCAACGTGAATTCAATGGATTCCCCGCGCGCGTCGACCAGCCAGTACTCGCGAATGCCGGCCGCGTGATAAGCTTGCGTCAGCCAATTCTTATCCTTGATTTCAGTACTGTCGCGGACCACTTCCAATGCCCAATCGGGTGAGCCTTGATACTCGATCCCGTCATCGCATGACGCTGTCTTGATCAACGTCAACCGATCCGACTGCAAGGATTCCCAGGAAACAAACATCGCATCCGGTTCGTTAGAAACATCGGCATCGTCGTTGGTAAACCACATGCCGTCGCCGTAGAGTTTTCCCAGATCGCGTTCTCGAACGATTAACTTCAGGACGGATGTAACTTCAGTTCTAACTTCCGCATGGGAATTTGCTCGCTCGGCCGCCATGTCCAACAGCACCTCGGTCTGGAAGAATGTATACTTGCCTTCGTCCGGGAAATCGTCGGAGTAAACCCAGGCGCGGAATCCATTCAAAGACTCAGCGGCCGACTGCGGGATCGAGACGTGAGCCGAGTTACTGTATGCATGGATGATCATTGATTAAAGCCCTCTAACATCAGGCTGTTGTCCACCTCCGCCTGCACGAATACACTTCGCGGCAGGGACGAAGCAGCCGGTCGACGAAAGTTCGGACGGAAACCCATTATTAACCGCTGCGGCAAATTGGAGGAGTCCGACGCTGCCCATCCATTGGATTATTGTAACAGTTCACGCTACGACGGAGCTTGCCTCCATCGGGCGGTAATCAAACCCAGAAAAAACAGACAGTTAAAAAATACGCCCCATGCAGCTTGCCTGCATGGAACGATGATCCTCGTCTGGCTCTGCAGTTCTGGAATCATCGTCCTACCCGGACAAGCCGGGCTGTGAAGGAGAATGGGAAACTCGGAGGTCTGGTGACGATCAAGGCTCGGTGGGGACAAGCCCGCATCGTGGCCCGTGAACGCCACCGGTTTATTAAATTTCCCTCAACTGCCGGTCAGAATCCGTAACAGGACTGTCAGTTTTGCTTCCGGAAATTAGAATTCAGGACTTTGGCCGGTCAATGTTGCCAACCAGTGATCCAATCCGATGAAAATACTACAATTGCTGATCCTGCTCGCCATTCCCGGCTCGGTCTGTTTCGGACAACAGGAACCTGATTTCCTGCGCGCCATGCAATTCGACGCGGTCGATTCGAAATCGGCGTCGTGGGGCCGATGGGGGGACCATCCCAAACAATATTCGAGCTGGACCAATCACTCGAATCGACTGATCCCGATCTACACGTTTGGTATGAATCTGAATCGTTTCACAGGCAAAAACAGTTCTTACCGCAGCCAGGAAATCCTCGAAGATATCTACGGTCGTGTTCCCGACAAGACGCTGAATCCTGATGCGACGTACATGGATCAAACAGAAGTTTATGATTTACAGAAGGCAGCAGTCGAAGCGGGCAAGAAGAATATCATCCTGATCATCTTTGACGGTATGGACTGGCAAACAACCCAGGCGGCGGCGATTTATAAAACCAAGCAGGTTGGATACACGGAAGGATATGGTTCCGGGCTGGCATTTCTGGACTACGACCGCTGCGAAAAAGACGCTGGTGATTTCGTCTGCAGTCCCCACAACAACGGCACGAATTTTGATGTCGATCGCCAAACCGTAGACTTGACTGGCAAGATGACATTGGGTGGGTACTCGGACGCGCACGGTGGCAGCCATTCCTGGAGCAAGCCCCCCAGCGAATCGTATCTATTAGGCAATCTGAGGTCGCTTAACCATGTCGTAACCGATTCATCCTCCTCGGCGACAAGCATGACGACCGGCGCGAAGACCTATAACGCGGGCATCAACGTCGACCCGGAAGGGAAACAGTTGGTGCCGATCGCCCGCCACCTGCAGGCGAAGGGATTCAAAATTGGCGTGGTGACCAGCGTGCCGATCAGCCATGCTACTCCGGCTTGTGCGTATTCGAATAATGTCAGTCGCGACGATTACCAGGATCTGACCCGCGATCTGCTGGGACTCTCCTCGGTTGCCCATCAGGAGCCTTTATCAGGTGTCGATGTTCTGATCGGCTGCGGTTGGGGCGAAGTGATGGATGACGACCGCGAAAAGCAGGGAAAGAACTTCGTGCCCGGCAACAAGTTTTTGACCGATAAAGATTTGGATGCGATTGATTTT